>JACRIP010000471.1 GCA_016220045.1 Planctomycetota bacterium | reverse complement strand
CGGCGCCGGGCATCCGCTCCGCGCGCCCGTGCGTTCCTACACGCCGCCGAAGCGGCGCGCCCACACCACCAGCGCGTGCGCCGCCAGGCCGACGTTCTCCTCGGTCTCCGAGTCGTCCTCCTTGCCCCTCGTCAGGCCGTGGTCGCCGGGGACGATCACCACCCGCACCGTCGGCCGGCATTTCGCCGCCAGCGCGTATAAGGCGCCTACCTGGCACAGCGGGTCGCGGTCGCCGCACACGACGAGCGTCGGCAGCGTCAGCCCGGCCAGCGCCTCCGTTCCCGGCCGGACCGGGGCCGGCTGATCCGGCGCGTGGAGCGGGAAGGTCAGGAGCGCCAGGCCCGCCAGGTCGTCGGCTTTCGCGGCGGCGCGCGCCAGCGCCACCAGACTGCCTAGCGACTTGCCCGCCAGCACGAGCTTCGTCACCCCCGGCAGCGTGCGCGTCCAGGCGAGCGCCGCCTCCGCGTCCGAGCGCTCCGCCGCCAGGTCGTCCGATGGCTGCCCGTTCGCTGTGAAGTACGCCCAGTCGAAGCGCACGGCGACGAACCCGGCCGCGGCGAGAGCTTCGGCGCTCCGCTTCACCAGCGGTCGGTCCTTGTGGTAGCCCTGCCCCGGCGCGAGCACGACGGCGACGCCGTTCGCGCGCGCCGGGCGGTGCAGGACGGCCTCGAGCGGCGTCCCGCGTGGGGTCGGGAGCTTTACCGACTCGGGCGGGGGGGGCGGCGCCGCGTCTTGCGCGAATCCGCGCGCTCCCGCGACCGTCGTGAGCAAGAACACGACAACAAGGCAGATACCGTAGATCAGGGCCCGGTCCATCTGAGGATCCTCCACATCCGTGTGCGCGTCGGTCCCGGTCGAGAAAGCGTTCCGCCTGAAGGCGGAACTACGAACGGGTCGGCTTGCGCTCCAACCGCTTCAGCCCCAACTGAGTTCACCTCTTGCCACCGTCCACCGTCCACTGGCCACCGACCACCGTCCACCGCCGTCAGTCCCCGCCCGCGCCCGCGCCAAGTTCGGCCAGCCGGGCGAGCAGGTCGTGGCGAACTTCCGGGTCATGCGGATGCAGCTCCTCGGCCGCACGGTAGAGCGGCTCCGCCTCGGCGCGCCGACCCTGCGCCCAGATCGCCTCGGCCTGCAGGAACAGCACGAGGTTCTCGAAGTTCGTGCCCTTCAGGTCCCGCCAGGACTCATGGAGCTCCCGCTCCGCGCCGGCGTAGTCCTCCGCCTCCAGGCGGCGCTCCCCGGCGGACGCCGTTTCGATCGCGGCGTAGCGCCGCCGATTCTCCGCGGTCTGGTCCGCACTGAGCACGGCGTCATAGACCGCGGCCGCGACGCCGAGCGTCACAATGACGCCCACGCACGCGAGCACGCGCGACAGCTCGCGCCGAAATCCCGCCTCGGTCCGCGGATCGACGGATGCCACGTAGACCTCATGAACTCTGCGGTCGATGCTGTAGTACCGCCAGGAGCCCACGCCGCGCGGGATGCCGTTCTGGTCGGCGACCTTGAGCAACGCGCGCGCGAACCGCCCGGGTTCGCCGACGACGCGCGCGCCGAAAAGGTCGGCCTGGCGTTCGAAGCGGCGCGAGAGGTGGCCGAAGAGCCACGCGCCGCCGCCGAACCATGCCCCGAGCAGGAGGACCTGCGCCGCCTCCTGGCCGAGCTCCGGCCAGATCGATGCCGCCAAGCCGGCGAGCGCGCCGTAGAGGAACATGCCGCCGATCAGGAAGAGGAAAAAGACCGGCAGGTGGTGGTGCCGCGCGTGGCCCATCTCGTGGCCGAAGACCCCTTCGATTTCCTCGGGGGTGAGCTGCTCGAGCAGCGCGTCGGTCAGCAGGACGTAGCGCAGGCGGCCCCAGAGGCCGACCACCAGCGCGTTCGAGAGCTGGCCGCCCTGCGTGTGCCAGATGCGGATGTCGCGGTAGCGGAAGTCCGCGCGTACGGCGAGCGCCGCGAGCCGCGCGCGCAGTGCGCCCGCGGGCAGCGTCGAGGTCGAGAGCACCATGCCGAGCAGGAAGGGCGACGCCGCGTACATCGCCAGCATCCCGAGCGGGAAGAGCGCCGTGGCGAGCGCCGGGTAGACCGCGAGCGCGTAGCGCGCCCAGGGTATATGCCCGAGAACGTCGGAGGCGCCGAGGAAGATCAGCACCGGCACCAGGAAGAGGCCGAGCGAGCCGCGCGCCTGGAACGCGAGATAGTCCCGCAGCGGCCAGCGCACGCTGCCCCGCATCCGCCGGTCGAGCCCCCAGGTGGGGATCCACGAGAGCGCGAGCGCCGTCAGGAAGGGCGCGAGCCCGGCGAGGTCCTTGAGCACCGGAATCCCCTCGAGCCCCCACACGCGTCCGACCAGGATCGGCCAGTGCAGCAGGTAGATCTCAATCGCATAGAGGACCGCGAGCAGGGCGCGCCACGCGATCAGCGACCGCTGGAGCACGGCGTGGAACCGTTCCACGGGCCAGCCGCGCCGCGTGAAACCCCACCACAGGAAGTGGATCATCCCCCACCCCACGACCGGGTACAGGCCGGTGAAGAGCAGCGTGACCAGGACCGTCGGCCAGGGCCCGGCGGTGCGCGACGGCAGGAAGGCCAGCGGCTCGGACCCGATCGGGTACATGCCGTAAATCCAGAGGCCGGCCATCAGCAGCAGGACGTGGGACATGGCGGGGTGGAAACCTACAGGATACCCTCTGGCTGGTGGATCATGGTTTCGTCGAGGGATAAACCCTGGCGGGCGACGTTTAGGCGTTTTCGCGTTCAGACGTTTGGGGGCTGTTGGACGCGCGGATCCCGTGCCAGATCTCCCAGCTCGCTTCGGGTTTCGGGCAGCGCCCGAGTTCGCGTTTGGGTCTGCCGAAGCCACCTGTCCAGCGCCGGCTTTCACCCTGATCCCTGATCCCTGGCCCCTCCCGCCGGCCGCGGCCGATCCGGATCGGCCATCCCCTCCGGCCCGGAGCAAAGAAAGGCCCGGCAGCCCCCGCGGGACTGCCGGGCCCGGATCAGGTTTTGTACCTACCAAGGGCGGGGGGAGGCGCCGCGGACTACTTGCCCTCCTCGGCTTCCTCGTCGTCCCCCTCGTCGTCGCCGCCGTCCATGCCCGCGCCCTTGCCGTCCTCGTCGCCGCCGGCGGCTTTCGCTTCGGCCGCGGCCTTCTTCGCTTCCTCCACCGCCTTCGCCAGGTCCGGCTTGAAGCCCGCCAGCTCCTTCTCGGCCTCGGCGCCCGGCTTGCCGCAGCTCGCGGAGACGTCCATCTTCTCGAACTTCTTCTGCGCCTCCTTCGACTCGAAGATCTTGTCGTCCGCTTCGATGCCGAAGGTGCGGTCGTCGAACTTGGTCACGCCGGTCTTCGAGATCGCGCCCGGCAGCTTGACCGAGACCTTCATCTTGAAGCCCTTCATCATGGACTTCATCATTTCCTGCATCTGCGGATCGTCCCCGGGCCCGCCGGCGGTCTCGTCCTTCTTGCCCTTGTCGTCCCCGTCCACGAGGTCCTCGCCGCCCTTGTCGTCGTCGCCGCCGCCGCCCATGCCGCCCTCGTTCGGCTTGTTGAAGCGCACGTCGAAGCCGCCCTCGGCGTTCTTCTTCCATTCGAAGGCCGGCTTGCCCTTCTGCGTGACCTTCGTGATGTCCTCGAAGTACGCGGTGCCGGTCATGACCATCTTGCCGTCCTTGAACTCGCTCTTGGTCTGGCTCGGCGGCACGTAGAGGCCTTCGAAATCCTTGAACGGATCGTTCTGCTTCATCATCTCCTTGACCTGGGGGCTGTCCTTGGTGAGGCCGCCCGGGGGCGCGCCCGGCATGCCCGGCATCTGCGTCGACATGGTCGCGTTGATCTTCACCGTGCCCGAGCCGTCGGGATAGACCGTCCACGCCTGCTCCATCTGGATACAGCCGCCGGCCAGGAGCGCCAGCACGGCCACCCCCAGAAGAGACAACCGCTGAATTGCGCGCATCGTGTCCAACTCCTCAGTTCGCTTCGGATCGTGTCAGAACCATTTTTCCAGCAGGTGGAGCAGGGAGCCCAAGAGCCCCGGGCGTTCCGCGTGGAGCTTGCGGAATTCGGCGCTGTCCACCCACCGGCCGTAACAGACCTTGCAACCGTCCACGTCGAGCCGCGGTTCCTCGAGGGTCTT
>JACRIP010000461.1 GCA_016220045.1 Planctomycetota bacterium | reverse complement strand
GGCCGGGGAGCGGGTTCGCCTGCCGCGTGTCACCCGCACTCGCACGGTCCCCCTCCCCCGCCGCAGCGGGGGAGGGTTGGGGAGAGGGCAGGTCCGCACCACCCATGCGCCGCGGATCCACCTCCCCCTCCCGCCGCACCCATCGCCCGCCGCGCGCCGCGCCAAGGGGGCAGGTGCCGGGGGTGGGTCCGCCTGCCACGCGTCAGCCGCACTCGCACGGTCCCCCTCCCCCGCCGCAGCGGGGGAGGGCTGGGGAGAGGGCAGGTTCGCGCCACCCGTGGGCCGCGGATCCCCCCATCGCCCCCCTCCCGCCGCAGCGGTCGCCCGCCGCGCGCCGCGACGTAGTCCAACGTCTCACCGGTCCAAATTCTAGAGTCTGACGTGTTCGATGTTGGTTGGCGAGGGGGGGCTCTTCTGCCCCCGGGGAATCCGCGTAGGGTGATGGCCGGGGAGCGGGTCCGCCTGCCTTGCGGCTCCCGCACTCGCACGGTCCCCCTCCCCCGCCGCAGCGGGGGAGGGTTGGGGAGAGGGCAGGTTCGCACCACCCATGCGCCGCGGATCCGCCCCCCCATCGCCCCCCCTTTCCTCCGCCTCCCCCTGCGGCTCCTCGCCCGCGCCGCGCGGCTCAGGGCGCACCGCGCCCAGAGATTCGGCGCTCCAAGTATTGGATGTCGCCCTGGTCTTTCGGACGATTGGCCGCCCGCTTGGATGCCAGCAGATCCCGCGCGCCCAGGAAGGGAACCATCATGCCGTCGATGTCGACTTCTTCCCGTCCCGTCCAGGCGGAGGCGAAGTCTACGCCCGAGATCTGATTCAGGAGGTCAATCCAATTTGGCTTCACGCCGAACTGTACGCCCATGCCGGTCAGCAGATCGGACGGCCCCTGCAGGTGGGGGACTGCCCGGCGCCAAAAGTCCTGCAGGGCTCCGTAAACGCGCACCGCGTTTTCGGGCGTCGGTGCAAACCAAAGGTCCAGATCGGCAGTGACGCGCGGGTATCCGTGATGGATGACGGCCCATCCGCCTACCAAGAGGTAGCGGACGTAGCGTTGCCGGAGGGCCAGCAGGAAGTCGCGAAAGTCGGGTGGAAACCGGTGCGCTCCAGTCACTCGGAGGGCTCCCCCCAGCAGACCCTGGGGCGCAGTCCTGCCGATCGGATCGGGGGCCACGCTGCGATCGGCCCGTAGGCTCGTTCAAGCAACGCGAGCACGATCTGGACGCGTTGTTCTGGCGCGAGGGCCAGATCATCCTGGGCTTCGCGCTCCTCCGCTTCCGCCCAGGACGCCACCTTTCGAAGCGTGGTCGGCACCCGCAGGTCGGTCTCCGGTGTCTGTCGCATGAGTCTTGGGCTCCAACGCCTTCATCTTCGGCAAGTCCGCGTGTGGCCAAGGGCATTGTAGCGCGGGCAGAGGCGCCAGGGAATCTCAAAATGAGCAGTCTGGACCTTGGCTCTTGGGGTCGGTGTATCGCGTGTTCGCAGTCCGCAGCCTTTGCCGCGCCTGCCAGTTGGCCGGTCGGCCGGTCGGCGGGCCGGTCGGCCAGCCCCGCGGGCGCGGCCGAAGTTACGCGGTACCAGCAACCCCGGCCGCGTCCGGCGCAGAACTCGACGCTGATTGAGCATTGAGCACGTGTGTCCCGACTCCGCTTGACCTGTTGACCTGGCAGTCGGCCGCCTTGTGGCGCAGGCGTCCGCGCCTGCGCAACCACTGGCTTTGCGGGTTCGCGAACTGTCGATTTCGGCGTCGGCGGGGCACTAGGGTGATACCTGTGTCCTGGACTCGATGTGGGAAATGTTCGATAGGCCCCGGCGCGTGCGCTTTCTAATCTGTCGCTAATTCTTCGAAGGAATCTGTTGACGAATTCCTGCGCTCGGGTAGACTCCGCATCCAGCCGGAGAGAGTAGAGGAACCAACGGAGGACTTCACCCATGAAGCGGATGTGGACAGGGCAAGCCACGTTCCTCTGCGGTGAGGTGTATTCCGGAGGAGGCGGACGGTGTCCGGCACTTACATTTACCCATGCGTCGAGTTCGTCGACGCGGGCGCCACTCGATACGAGTGCCCTGCGTCCGTAGCGAAACTCGGCGGCAGCTCTGGTCCTAAGCAATCGCCGGCAGGGCATGCCGAGGCTGGCGGTCTGCGTAGCGATAGCGATTCTCCGAGCTGCGTGGATTCCCCTCGCACACATACGCGACAACCGGGATCCGCTTCGCGGTTCCCTAACCGCGCGCGCCGGTCGTCGCCCACCCGTTCGATCTGCAGGCTTCCCATGCCTGCCAATGCCGCATCCCTGTCCGTGGACCGGTCTCGCGCGTTCAGCACGGTACGGAGAATCGGCATTGTCGACCAGGCGCAAACCACCCGCCCGGGCTAGCACTCCCGGCGCGAATTCCGGCTCCCGGGCCGGCGCCTCGCCTACGGCGAGTCCCGCCGCGCGTCCCGAGTCGTCCGGCGCCGCCCCCCAGCCCCCGATGGGTGCCCCGGGTGCCACGGCTGGCGTCTCGGCGGCTCGCCGGGCGCACTCCCCGCGATAGCGCCGTCGCCGGCGCCGTCCACACCGCTGACCACCCACGCGCCCGCTCTCCCTTCGGCCGCCCCCGCCGTCGGCGTTTCCGCCCGGCTCGATGCACTTCCGAATCGCGTCGACACCCGGGATTGGCTGCCTCACCCTCTGAACCCGCAACCCTGTCGCAGTCCTGGCGGCTCCGCGGGGTCTGGAGACGGCGACGGCTCGTGCTCGGCGCCTGGTCGGCGGCCGGAATCTGTCGTCCGTGGGATTGAGGAAGTCAGAACGAAATCCACTTTCACCCCCACTTCGTGGAGCGGATCGACCGTTCGGGGCTCTTGCCGGAGATTCATCACGTGACGTACTGCTACCTCGGGAGGGCCTGAATGTTCCGCGCTTTGCTCAATTGTCCTTCTCGCTGGGAATTCGTGCTCATCGCGGCCGTCCTGGCGACCGGCGCTTCTGGTTGCTCGACCGAGGCATTGGTTGGGGGCGTGGCGGGCACCACGGTGTTGGGGGCGCGTGCGCCGACCAACGAAATCGAGCAAATCTACTACCTTGGCGTTCTCGATCCTCAGCAACAACTGCCCGAGACGATCTACCGCGTTACTGTCCACGGTCAGGCCAGCTTCATCAGCGGTACTACGTTCGCTTCTGGATGGGTCCCGGCGCAGGTCATCGATTCGCTGAACGGGCGCGCGATGATCGAGGGAGAGGGAGCAAGGGTAAACCGGGAACCCGTGGATCTGGGTCCTGGAGCCGCGGGCAACGCGGAAACCGCGATCGCCTACTCGGGCCGAAGACTTGTCATGTTCGGGCCGGAGGGCTTTCGGGAGGCGCCAACCAATCATCGTCTGGTCATCATTATGGGCGCCGATCCTTCGAAGTTCTTTGAGGCCATTGACACCGCTCTCGGACAGGTGTCCCGGGTTCAATTCGAGAGCAGGGACGCCGCCGTGAGTCAGCGAATGTTCGAGGCCTTGGTGCAACTGAGGTCCGAGCGGCAGGCCCTCGACGACTTCCAAAGGGAGCGCGCCTACCCGGTACCGGTGCCCACCACTCCGAAGTAGCTCAAACGAGTCCATTCGACGATCACCAACCTGACGAGGCTGAAATGCATAGAGGTTCGACTTCGCTCCGTCCGCTGCTGGTGGCCGGCCTGTTCTTGCCGGTGCTTGGATGCGCGGTCCTCACCGTGGACGTCGACGTGTACAAAGGGCCATTGGCCAACCACGAGGACACGCAGGTCGAGCAGTTGGCGGCCATGGTGGAGACCGCCAAGCCGCTCCTCGTGCGCCTGCGGGATCAACTTGAATGGCCCGATGGCGGCCTGCCGTCCCACTACCGTCCGGAGTTCATGGCGGCGCCGCTTCATCCCGGCATCCCGCACTTCCACAACAGTGATGCCCGCCGCGTCAACGCCCTACTTGCCTTCTACAAGGACGCGATGCCTCCAGAGATTTCCGATGAGGTGGCCAAGCTGCAAACCGCGCTGAGAGACTACGAGAGCGCGTACAAGGCCTGCGAACCGGACCGCGAGCGCGATCGGCTGGGCGACGCTTCCGAGTTCTTTGAGCCTGAGACAATTGAATCCGGCTCTGCCTGGCTGTATCGCGTGCAAGGAAAACCGCCAACCAACCCAACGGCAGCAGTACAGACAAGAATCGCGACCGCGCGCGACGGGTTGATTGCCCTTCAACTGGCGTACAAGAACTTCCTGTGTCCCAAGCCCGAAGATCAGCGCTCGGCGATGTCGGTGGCGACGGCTCATAGAGCTTTCAAGACCGCGATTGATGCGCTCATATCAGATTGTTGGGCCGGGACGGTATCTCCAACTTGGGCGCAGCTTGCCGATTCTACAGAAACCGCGGCTTGTGAGTCGCTTTTGGCCGCACGAACTGTGGAGCAGCATGCGAACTGCCTGATTGCCGTGGGAGAGTCCGCGGGTCCAGGTACCCAGGCGCGCGCCGCCAGGTGCCGTGAGCAGTTCGAGAGAAGAGTTGGCAGCCTGCTGGAAGCGATGAGGGCGACTTACAAGGACCTCACCCTCCTGCTCGACGCATGCAAAGCCCTCTACGTCGAGATGGGGAAAAAACCGTTCATCGCATCGCCCGAAAACAGGCGTGCGATTGAGCGAGCGATCGCACTGATCGCAGCAGATACGATCGACGCAGCGGCCGCTAGGGCGGCCGCTGGGGCGGCCGCTTCGGCGGCTGATGCGGCGGCAGCGGCGGCTGCGGCGGATGCGGCGGCTAAGGCGGCTAAGGCGGCTGCGGCGACAGCCATGGTATCCGCACTTCAGGTTGCCGACGTGAATCCTGCTGCTCTCCTCGATGCTCTGTCGAAGTCTTCTTCCGCTCCGACCAAGTCCCTCCCCATCTGGCACGCCGTGCCAGGCAAAGTCCGCCCCGCTCTGTACATGCCCATGCCACGAGAATTCCAGGATGCGCTCGCGAGCGCGTCGACGGCGCTTGGCGGCGAGGGACTTGAGCATGGGCGCGTCGCACTGGGACTGGACCGTCTCGTCCAGGAATTCATTGATGCAATCGATCCGGGGGCAGCTTCGGCTTCCGCGGACGAAGTGAAGAGGAAGCGTCGTGACGCTCTGCTCTTCGCACTGGTCAACTTCGCGGAGAAGGTTCTCGACATCGCGAATCATGCCATCCTTCTCAGCGAACCCAGGAGGCTCCAGTTGCGACGCGACCGGGGTGGTGATTCCTCGGAATCGTTCACATCGGGAGGGGCCGAACCGGACACAATTCGCGTGCTTCAGGCAGTCGGATACTCGGTTCTCAATCAAGTCGAGGAGTTGCGACGCGAGGGGCGACATCACCAAGGGGAGACTGCAGCGGCAAAGTCGGAAGGCAAAGCGGCGACGCTTCCCAAACGAGCCCCGCGAGTCGAGGCCGAACTCCTCCTCTCCAGCATTGGAGTCTCGATCGCGAAGGCAATCGAAGCAAAGGACGCCAAAGTAGACGCCGATCTCACGACAGCTCGGATGCGTATCGCAGGCATCAAGGCCGATGCGCTGCGCATGGTTGAGGGTACTGGAGAATCTGACATCTACGCCGCACTGATAGAGTCTCTCGGGAGAGCGAGGAAGGCGGCCCAAGACAACGCGGAGCAACTCAAAGAGGCCGCGGAGTTCCAAAAGCGGGAGCATGACCGCGCACTGCGGGTCATCGCCGGC
>JACRIP010000062.1 GCA_016220045.1 Planctomycetota bacterium | reverse complement strand
CTGGGCATTCGAGTACGAGTACGAGATACGAGGACGACCGAGGCCGTGGCTTCGATGCGTGCGGGCGGTACGGTCGAGCGGCAAGAACGGACATGCACCCGCCCGCGCCATTCCTCTTGCATAATCCGCCCCACCCGCTTTACAATGCGGCTCCCCACCCAGTATCCAGGACTTAGGGAGAGTGCCGGATGTCTGACCCTGCTGCTGCCCCTCCCGCTCCCGCCCAACGCCTGCTCGTCGTCGACGACGACGCCGCCTCACTCCACGTCATGCAGGGCCTGCTCGAAGCCCAGGGCTTCGTCGTCGTCACCTCCCGCTCGGGCAGCGAGGCCCTCGAGAAGGTCGTGGATGCCGATCCGGACCTCATCCTGCTCGACGTCGGGATGCCCGGACTCGACGGCTACACCGTCTGCGAGATCCTCAAGGCCGACCCGCGGCTGCACTGGATCCCCGTCCTGATGCTCGCCGACGCCAACTACTCGGACGTCGCGCTGCGCTGCCTCGACGCCGGCGCCCACGACTTCATCCGCGTCCCCTACGAGGCCGAGGAACTCTTCGCGAAGGTGCGCGCCGCCGTGCGCACGCGCCAGCGCGACATCGCCTTCCTGGAAAACCAGTCGCGCCTCGAGGCCCAGATCGCCACCGAGGAAGACCGCCGCAAGCGCCAGACGATGGAGGCGACCTTCGCCAACCTGATCAACGAGCGGCCGGACCTGGAATCGAAGGCGGCGTTGATCCGCGAGCACCTGCCCCACGTCCTCGGCATCGCGCTCTTCTCGGTCTTCGCCTACGACCCGGTGAGCAATACCCTCCGCCTGACGACCACCAACAATCCGCGACTGAAGAACCTGAGCGGCATCCCGCTGGTGCGCGGAACGGTGATGGGCGAGACGGTGGTGACCGGCAAGCCGGTGCTGGTCGAGAATTTCTCGGCCTCCCGCTTCTCGCGGCCGTCGGCGGACCGCCCGTACGCGCGCAACTCGTGCGTGTGCGTGCCGCTGCGCATCGAGAATCGGGTGATCGGCGTAGCGAACCTGCACGACAAGCTGACCGGGGAGTTCACGCCGGCCGACCTGATCGACATCGGGCGGGTGTGCGCGTTCATGGCGAGCGCGCTGGAGAACGCCTACCGCAACCTGCACGCGTACCACGACGCGGTGCGGGACCGGATCACCGGGTGCTATAGCCGGCTGTACGTGGAAGAGCATATGCCGCGCTACGTGAAGCTGGCGAAGCGGACGCAGTTGCCGCTGTCGGTGATCATTGCGGCGGTGGACGGGACGGGGTCGGACACGCGGATGTTCGATGTGACGCGGCGGGACGTGATCCTGCGCAATGTCGGGACTTTCCTGCAGAAGCAGTTGCGCGACACGGACCTGTTGGCCCACTATCCGCCGGAGCATTTCCTGATGGTCCTGCCGGCGACGCCCGGGGACCATGCGGTGGCGGTGGCGGAGCGCATTCAGGATTTCGTGGCGCAGCAGGAATTCGGGCCGTCGCTGGCGCCGATGCGGGCGTCGCTGAGCATGGGGATCGCGAGTTTTCCGGAGAGCGGGTGGGAGGCGTCGAGCCTGATGGAGGCGGCGGCGCGGGCGCTGGAGAAGGCGCGGGCGGGCGGTCGGTCGGGGCGCGCGGTGGCGCCGCACGTGGTGCCGGTGCGTCCGGGAGCGGGCGCGCCCGCGGGTGCGGCGGGCGGTGCGGGCGCCGGCGCAGCGCACAAGCCGCAGGCGTGAAGCGGAGGGGAAGGGGTGGGGGGGCGAGGCCACGCGCAGACGGAGTGGCGCGCCGCGGGGGTAGGATTTGCCCCGAGCTGCGTCCCTTCCGCGCAACCCCGGCGAGCGGGCGCGGCGGCGCGCCCGCGGTGTCGGGTTGGGCATTTCCCTGATCCTTCTCCCCGTTCCGCCCCGAGGCGCCTGGCTCCGCCCGGGCACGACGGTTGCGCTCCTACCCGCCGGCGCCCTTGGGGGCCTTGTGCGGGTGGGAATTCCGCCCAACTTCGGGGGAGAATCCACGTCGGACGCGCGCACTCCCGGAACGGCGCTCCCGGACGCGTGCGTTCGCCCTCCCGTGCAGGCCGGTCTGGCACTCTCACCCTGGAGGAGACCCGTCATGTCCGGCACCCCCCCGAAAGCCCCGCGCCTGCCCGCCGCGCAGGTCTTCGACCTTGCCGGACTCGTCACCTACGCCGACGGCGCCGTCGTCAGTCGCGCCCTCGCCCTCGCGGCCGGCGGCACCGTCACCCTCTTCGCCTTCGACCGCGGCGAGGAACTGAGCGAGCATACCGCCCCCTTCGACGCCCTGGTCCACGTGCTCGACGGCGCCGGGGAGTTCGTCGTCGGGGGGACGACGCATCGGGTGAGCACCGGACAGGTGCTGCTGATGCCCGCCGGCGTTCCGCACGCCGTCAAGGCGGTCGAGCGCTTCAAGATGTTGCTCACCATGTTGCGCAATGCGCAGGCGCAGGCGCCGGGGTAGGGTAGGTCCCTGCCACGAGGCCACGCGCGGGTGGCCGCGCCCCGCCGGGAGGATCAGGCCATGACCGACACGACACCCGACACCCGCTTCGCTCCGGCCGAGCGCGCCCCGGCGGCCGCCATCCAGCGCCAGACGGCGCGCGTCGGCGCCCTGCACCTCCTGACGATGCTCGCCGATTCCCTGCCGCAGATCCTCCTGATCCTGAATCACGAGCGCCAGATCGTCTTCGCCAACAAGGCCCTGGCGGCCGCCGCGGGTCTCGAGAGCGTCGAGGACGCCTACGGCCTGCGCCCGGGCGAGGTGCTCGATTGCCTGCACGCCACGGAACTGGCCGGTGGCTGCGGCACGACCGAAGCCTGCCGCGGGTGCAACGTCGTCCGCGTCATCCTCGCCGCCCAGGCCAGCAAAACCGCGGCCGCCGACGGCCACATCCTGCGGCGGCGAAAGGGGGCTGCCCTGGACCTGCGCGCGCAGGCGACCTCGGTGACGCTCGCGGGCGAAGAGTACGTCTTCCTCTCCCTCACCGACATCAGCAGCGACAATCGGCGCCGCGCCCTCGAGCGCATTTTTTTTCACGACGTCCTCAACACCGCGGGCGGCCTGCGCCAGGCGGTGGGGCTGCTCCGCGGCGGGCCGCCGGAAGCCCAGGAGGAACTGCTCGAGGTGATCGACAACCTGTCCCGCAACTTGCTCGACGAGATCCGCGCCCAACAGGACCTGGCCCTGGCCGAGAGCGACGAGCTCACGCCCCATCCCGTGGCGACCGATCCGGTCGCGCTCCTGCGGGAGATCGCCGAGCAGTATCGTCGCCACGAAGCCTGCTGTGATCGCCGGATCGTCGTCGACGCCGCGCCGATCGAGGGGGAGTTCGTCAGCGATCCGACCCTGCTCGGCCGCGTGCTCGGCAACCTGGTGAAGAACGCCCTGGAGGCGAGCGCGCCCGGCGAGTCCACGACCCTGATCCTGTCGGCGCGGGCCGACACCGTAGAGTTCAGGGTGCACAATCCGGCGGTCATGCCGCGCGAAGTGCAGTTGCAGATCTTTCAACGTGCGTTCAGCACCAAGGGGCCGGGCCGGGGCCTGGGAACGTACGGCGCGAAGCTCCTGACCGAGCGCTACCTGGGCGGGCGCATCCGCTTCGTCTCCGAGGCGGGCCTGGGGACGATGTTCGTCGCCGCGTACCCGCGGCGGTCGGCGCCAGGCGCGTAGCGACGCCGGCCCGGACGGAGCGCCGCCGCCGGCGCATCTGGGCGGTGCGATGGCGCCCCGGTTCCCCCCGTGTTCATGTCCGTAGTTGTCGGCCTTGTCGCACCCGCCTGGGCAGGCGTAGAATGACGGGAACACGAAGGGCCACGAATACGGGAAGCACGAAGGGCCACCAAGGGGGGCCGGGACGGGCCGCGCGGATCGCTGCCGGATCGCGACTCTGCATTCCCAGCCCGCGCGGCACGTCCCGGCCCCTTT
>JACRIP010000468.1 GCA_016220045.1 Planctomycetota bacterium | reverse complement strand
GGTCCGAAATGGGTGGTGGATCTCGCAGCACCCGCGGTGTTGTAGGGGCGGGCCTTGTGCCCGCCCCATGGTGGCAAGGCCTGCAACCGTTGCTGGGTCGGCCACGATGGGGCGGCCACAAGGGAGGGCCCCTACAGGACGTTGTTCGCCAGGCGCCGCGCGGGGGGGGGGCCGGCGCGACACTTTTACGACAGCCTCTGAAGGCGGAACTACGAACGGACCGGCGACCCAGGCAGATGGCCGGGTCCACCCGAATTCGCTCCGGCGATGGCCCAGAGGCGCGGCTGATCGGCTTCAATCTACATTCTTCACTCTACAATCTACCATCCGTCCGCGCCCTCCCCGCCGCGCGCCGCCGACCGGCCGCGCCCCCCCCTACTACACTCTCCCATGGCACTTCTTGAACTTCTTGCCGCTGCCGCAATGACAGGGCTCGTTGCGGCCGATGTGGTCCTTCTCGCCGGCGACGATCGGCTTCGGCTTCTCCCGCTTGCCCCCGCCGTCCGCCGGGCCGTCGTCGCCGTCGCCCGCAGGCCCGCTCGCCGCCGGCGCGCTCGGCGCGGGCGCCGGCGCCGCCGCCGGCTTCGAGAACTCGGTCGCCAGCCAGCGCCGCGCCAGGTCCTCCTCCGCCTTCTTCTCGACATTGATCTTGAAGATGCGGTCCGTGACCTCCTACTGGATCGACTCCAGCATGCTCTGGAAGAGGTCGTACCCCTCGCGCTTGTACTCGATCTTCGGGTCCACCTGGCCGAACCCGCGCAGGCCGATCCCCTGCCGCAGGTGCTCCATGCTGTACAGGTGTTCCTTCCACTTGTCGTCGATCGAATCGAGCAGGAGCACGCGCTCGGTCAGGCGCATCCGCTCCTCGCCCAGCTCCTTTTCCTTCGCATCGTACGCCCGGTGGATCTCGACGTCGAGCAGGTCCTCAAGCTCCTCGACCTTCTTGCCCGTGAGGTCGGCCTCCTTGAGCGCGAGCCCGAACTTGCGGTTGGCCCAGTCCGCCAACCCCTTCCAATCCCAGGTCTCCGGCTCGTCCTGGGGCAGATACAGGTCGATCGCCGTCCCCACGCGCTCGTCCACCATCTTCAGGATCATGTCCTTGAGGCTCGCGCCCTTCAGGATGTCCTGGCGCTGCGAGTAGATGATCTTGCGCTGCTCGTTCATCACGCCGTCGTAGTCGAGCAGGTTCTTGCGGATGTCGAAGTTGTGGGCTTCCATCTTTTTTTGCGCCTTTTCGATGGCGCGCGAGACCATCGGCGACTCGATCGGCTGGCCCTCGGTCATGCCGAGCTTCTCGAGGATGTGCGAGACCCACTCGGGGGCGAAGATGCGCAGCAGGTCGTCCTGGAGAGAGACCACGAACTGGCTGGAGCCGGGGTCGCCCTGGCGGCCGGAGCGGCCGCGGAGCTGGTTGTCGATGCGGCGCGCCTCGTGGCGTTCGGTGCCCAGGATGTGCAGGCCGCCGAGCTCGGCCACGCGCGCGCACAGGCGCGGGATCGGCGTGCGCGTCAGCTCCCAGTACTCGGCGAGCTTCTTCGCGCGCTGGTCGGCGGGCAGCGCCTGCTCTTCCGCGGTCAGGAAACGCTTGCACCACTGCGCGTCGAGCTTGGCCTGGAGGGCCTCAGGCGAATCCGTGAGCTGGGCGTCCTGCGGCGCGAAGTTGTGCTCTTTCCAGAAGGCGAGCAGCTCCTCCTGGGTGAAGTTGCCGAGCAGGATGTCGGTGCCGCGGCCGGCCATGTTGGTGGCGATGGTGACGGAGCCGAACTGGCCGGCCTTGGCGACGATGTGGGCTTCGCGTTCGTGATGCTTGGCGTTCAGCACCTCGTGGGGCACGCCGCGCCGCTGGAGCAGCTCCGAGATGCGCTCCGAGTTCTCGATCGAGGTCGTGCCGACCAGGATCGGCCGCCCGGAATCGTGGATGCGCATGATCTCTTCGGCGACCGCCTCGTATTTCTCCTCCTCGGTGCGGAAGACGACGTCGGGGTAGGTCGCGCGGATCATCGGCCGGTGGGTGGGTACGGTAACCACCTCAAGCTTGTATACGCTGTCGAGCTCCATGGCCTCGGTCGAGGCGGTGCCGGTCATGCCCGAGATCTTGGCGTAGAGGCGGAAGAGGTTCTGCAGCGTGATGGTGGCGAGGGTCTGGTTCTCCTCCTTGATGCGCAGGTGCTCCTTGGCCTCGATCGCCTGGTGCAGGCCGTCGGACCAGCGGCGGCCGGGCATCAGGCGGCCGGTGAATTCGTCGACGATGATGACCTCGCCGTCCTTGACGCAGTAGTCCTTGTCGCGCCGGTAGAGCTCCTTCGCGCGCAGCGACTGCTCGAGCAGGTGGGGCCAGTCCATGTTGGCCCCTTCGTAGAAAGAGCCGACGCCGACGATCTGCTCGGCGTGCTCGATCCCCTCGTCGGTGAGGATGATCTGGCGCTCCTTCTCCTTCACCACGTAGTCGCCGGTCGGCTCCTCGCCCTGCTCGCCCTCCTTGCCCTTGTTCAGCTTGAGGACGACCTTGAAGGAGTGGACGTACTTCTCGTAGTCTTCGTCGGTGGGCCCGGCGATGATGAGCGGCGTGCGCGCCTCGTCGATCAGGATGTTGTCCGCTTCGTCGATGATCGCGTAGTTCAGCTCGCGCTGGGTCTGGTCCTCCATCCGGGTCTTCATGTTGTCGCGCAGGTAGTCGAAGCCGAACTCGTTGTTGGTGCCGTAGGTGATGTCGGCGGCGTAGGCGTCGCGGCGCGAGCAGGGGCGGAGGTGCTTGAGGCGGTCGTTCGGGTCGTCGAGGTAGGTCGGATCGAAGAGGAAGGACTCCTCGTGCTGGATGGTGCCGATGGAGAGGCCGAGCAGGCGGTAGATCGGGCCCATCCACTGGCAGTCGCGCTTGGCGAGGTAGTCGTTGACGGTGACGATGTGGACGCCCTTGCCGGCGAGGGCGTTCAGGTAGGCGGGGGAGGTGGCGACCAGGGTCTTGCCTTCGCCGGTGGCCATTTCGGCGATCATGCCGCGGTGGAGGACGATGCCGCCGATGAGCTGGGCGTCGAAGTGGCGCAGCTTGGTGGTCCGGCGGCTGGCTTCGCGCACGGCGGCGAAGGCCTCGGGGAGGATCTGATCGAGGGTGGACCCGGCGGCGAGGCGGCGCTTGAACTCGTCGGTCTTGCCGCGCAACTGCTCGTCGGAGAGGGCCTGCATGGCCGGCTCGAGCGCGGTCGTCTGCTCGACGACGGGGCGGAAGGTGCGCAGCAGGCGCTCGTTGCGCGAGCCGAAGAGACGCGAAAGGAACTTGTTCGCGTTCTCCATGAAGTTGTCGAACATGGGGCGGGGGCCCTTCGTACAGGCGTCAGGGGGTCAGGGGGTCAGGGTCGTGCGGGGGCGAAAAACAAGTCGTGATTACAGCATGGGCGCGGAGGTCTGTCAACGGACTGAGGGGGCCGGGATGCACGACCGTTCATGGATCTCGATCGTGGCGGCCGCGCGCATCGACAGCGCGGCCTCCGTCGTCCTCGTGGCTCGTACTCGTACTCGTACTCGAATGCCCCGGGCGTTCGAGTACGAGTACGAGTACGAGTACGAGTACTAGTACGAGGACGAGGACGAGGACGAGGACGAGAAGGACCTGGATGCCAAGGTGCGCCGACTGCGGCGGCCCGGTCCGCGGCGTCACCGGGGCGGCGATTGCGGGGACAAGCGCGTCCGCCATACCGGTCGTGCACCCGGCGCTCAGGAGCGGCGGCCCGGCGGTTCGCCGTCCGGGTCGCGGAAGAGGACCTCCAGGGCGAAGAGGATGGCGCCGACGCAGATGCAGGCGTCGGCGACGTTGAAGACCGGCCAGCGGATGATGTAGACATCGAGGAAGTCCCGTACCCCGGTGAAGTGGATGCGGTCATAGAGGTTGCCGGAGGTGCCGCCGAGAATGAGACCCAGCCCGAGCGCGGAAGGGAGGGAGGGGTGGCGCAGGCTGAAGAACAGGATGGCGAGGATGGGCACGGCGAGCGAGGCGAGAGCGGTGAAGACGCGGTTCTGGTCCTGGAACATGCCCCACACGACGCCGGTGTTCTTGGTGGTGGAGAACGCGAACCAGCCGGGGAGGAGGTCGCGGTGCACGCCCTCTCCGCCGAGCGCGGCGAAGCCCCAGTGTTTGGTGACGAGGTCGCGGGTGCAGGCGAGGGCGGCGGCGGCGAGGAAGAGGGCGATCCGGCGCGGGGGCCGCGGCGCGGGGGGGGCGGGCAGGGGCGCGAATGACGCGGCCGGCGCAGCCGCAGCGGGCGCAGCCGCAGCGGGCGCAGCCGCAGCGGGCGCAGCAGCAGGAGCGG
>JACRIP010000459.1 GCA_016220045.1 Planctomycetota bacterium | reverse complement strand
GTCCACCGTCCACCGTCCACCGTCCACCGTCCACCGTCCACCGTCCACCGTCCACCGTCCACCGTCCACCGTCCACCGTCCACCGTCCACCGTCACCCCAGAAACCGGCGCTCCCGCGCGGCCTGCGTGATCAGATCGGACAGCGGCCCGTGGTCGGCCCGCTCGAGGCAGCGCCGAATCGCCCGCGTCAGCGCCTGATGGATCGGCTCAGGCTCCACGCGCGCGCGCACCCGGCGCAGCGTGAGGCGCAACTCGCGCGCCAGCGGTCGCGGCAGCGCCGCCACCGCCTCCGGGTCCAGGTATTGCACCGCGTCCGCCAGGTCCGCGTCGAAATTCGGGTAGTGCGCGCGCACCACCGACAGCTCGGTGCGGTCCAGATCGGCCAGGCCCAACAGCTCAGGTGGAATACCGAGGCTGTAGAGCGACGCGCAGAACCCGATGGCGCGCGGCAACGCCGCCCCCGCCACCGACCGCGCGTAGCCGAAGAGCCCGACGTGGAGCCGGCGCTTGCGCCGCGCCGGCACGTGCGGCGCAACCTCTGCTACGCGCGGCGCCAGCAGCGCCACCTGCCGCGCGTAGGTCGCCGCCACCTTGTCTACTACGGCTATCACCCGATCCTCGCGCTCCACCGGCACCGGCGGGCCGCGCCGCGCCGCCTTGAGCTGGCGAATCGCCGAGCGCACCAGTTCCTCGGGGTAGTCGAACTTGAACGCCGATTGCAGCGTGAAGGTCTGCACCGACGGGTAGCCTTCCAGCCGCCGCCCGATGTGGGTCGGTTTCAGGTTGCCGCGGAAGGGCGCCGATCCGAGCCCGACGATCGGGTAGAGCGGGATGCCCAGCCGCCCCTCCAGCCGGTGCAGCCGCGCGAGCGCCAGCTTGAGCAGGAGCACCGCCCCGGTCGCGCCGTACGACATCGCGGGGTCGGAACGCGCCAGGAACACCCGCACGTACGGCAATTCCTTCCCCGCCGCGTACTCCTCCACGATCGCGTCCGCGCGCAGCATCGAGTCGCGGTCCTCGATCAGCGGGATCATCTGGATTTCGCGCGGCGCGAAGTCCCCGATCCAGCGCCGCAGGCTCACGTCGCCGGGCATCACCGGCCGATCCGCCTTCCCCGCCACGAAGTCCCGGTAGTAGTGCCAGACGCGGTTCAGTTCCCGCGCCTCGGTCGTCATCGGCAGGATGATCTCGAAGATCGGCGGGATCTCGCGCCGGTAGAACTGCCGCGCCAGGTCGAAGGAGCGCGGGATGCTCTCCAGGACCTCGAGCAGGACCTTGGCCATGCCCCGTTCGCGCGCGGGATTGGGAATGCGCACGGTCAGGAAGACGTCGCGGCCCAGCCGGTTTGCGCGAAAAAAAGATTCATAGCGCGTGAGCAGCTTGGAGACGACGAAGCTGTCGACCTCCTTGCCCTCGTGGTCCCACATCTGTTCGTCGCAGCCGAGGCGGCTGAAGACGTGGTGGGCTTCGGCGATCTCGGCTTCGGGGCCGAGCGCGGGCGCGTCGGCGAAGCTCGGCGGGCTGGCGTTATCCGGGTGCTGGGTGCTCATGCACCGCGGGATCTTGCGGCGCGCGGGCTCGCGGCGCGCGTAGCGGGTCTCGCGGGGGCGGGCGGTCTCCTCGCCGGCCGGGCCGGGCGGCGGCGGCGGCGGGGCGGGTGGGGGCAGCGCGCTCATCCGCTCACTCCAACAGTTTCCCGTTTCATCGCTGCGATCACGCGCGCGACCTCCATCCGCATCGTCGCCGCCGAGGACGCCCGGTAGCTTCGACCGTGGCCGGGCAGTACCCAGGTGAATTCCTGATCCAGCAGCCGCTCCATCGAGCGGATCTGGTCGGCCCACGAACACCAGCAGTAGTCGAACCACGCCTCGAGCCGACCCTCCCCATTCCCGGCCAGGTGGTCGCCGGTGAACAGGTACGTGTCGCGCCAGAGGAGGGCGGCGCTGCCGCGCGTGTGGCCGGGCACGGGAATCGCCACCAGGTCCTCCGCGAGCCGGAGCGGCGCCGTGCCTTCCAGCACGCGCTCGACCCCCGCGGTATCGGCGTCGCAATCGCCGCGGTGGAGCACGCGCTCGCAGCCGCAGCGCCGCCGCCACTGCGCGTGGTCGGCGACATCGTCCCCGTGGGTGAGGAAGAGCGTGCGCACGCCGCCGAGTTTCTCGATCCGATCGATCAGTGGCGCCGCCGCGCGCGGCGAATCGACCAGCACGTTGCCGGCCGGCCGGCGGATCAGCCACGCGGTCGCGCCGAACGACACGCGCGCCGCGAATCCGCAGAAGTAGAGGTCCGGGGCAATCTCGAGCGGCAGGGTATCGAGCGCGAGGCGCGCCACGCCGCGTCCGGCGGCGCCGGCGGTCGCGCCCGCGGGCGCCGCCGCCCCGATCGACGCAGTCGGGCAGGAGACCAGGGCCGCCGCCGCCCGCGCGCGCTCCTCCCCGGTCCCCGGCTGGCGCCGGACCACCGACTGTCCCTTCCCCTCATCTCGGGCGACCACCTCGGGTGCGAGCCCGCGGCACAGGTCGCAGTCGATGCAGGAGTCGTCGACGAAGAACTCGCCGGGCGCATTTTCGCCCAGCCGACGTGCAGGAGAGGCCATTTCGCGGCTCCCGATTCGTGTGGTGAAGGGTCCCGCCATTCAAGCACGCCCACGGGCGGTTAGCCAGGAGGATCGGCGGGGCGCCGGTCCGGAATGGCGTCGGCAGCGGAGTGCCGCGAAGAACCACGAAGAGCCGGGAGCGCGACGGGCCACGACCAGGGCCGGGACCGGTCGCGCGGCCAGGGCGTGCCGAGTCGCCATCCGCAGCGATCCGCGCAGCCCCTCCCGGCCCGGAGCCCTGGCTTACCGCGTTGCGCGACCGCTGCCCGCGTTCGTGGCGCGCGTTGGGCCGGGCGGCGGGGGCGGGGCGAGGGGGGTGGCGAGGGCATCACGTGGCGCGAACATACCCTCTCCCCGACCCTCCCCCGCTGCGGCGGGGGAGGGGAACAGCTTTTCCAGGAGGTGCTCGACCCGGTGGCGGAGCAGTGCGGGCGGGCGTAGGCTCGGCCCCGATGGCCTCGGCGATTGTCCGGACCCGTGGATAAGGGAGAACCCGTGAATGCCCTGCGACCGCCGGCGTTCCCCATCTCGCAGCGGCCGAATGCGCAGCGCAGAACGAGCACCCAACCCCAAAGAGTCGTCTCTCGGTGTGTTTCGTGTGTTCGGTGGCTATCTCTTCTCGCTTCCTCCCGGGTCTCTCGACTTTCCGGGCTCTCCCGCTCCCCCGCCGGCTCCCTCACCCGCTCCCTCCGCCCTCGGCTCCAGGTCGAGCAGCGCCCGCAACCCCATCGCCGCCCCGTACGCCGCGCCGTTGAACGGATAGTCGCGGAACGCGCCATCCGCGGTGCGCGCCGCGTCCCACAGCGCCACCAGCGGCGCCCGGTACTTCCCTCGCGCCGCCTCCGGCAAACCCCGCACCGCCCGCGCCGCAAACGCGTAGTCGAAAAGCACGTAGTGCGAGCCCTGCCCGTCCGGCCCGGTGTGCAGCAAGGCCTTCGTCCGCTCCCGCTCCAGCCCCGCCGCATGCTGCAGGAACAGGTCGAGCGCCGCGCCCAACTCCTTCTCCCCGGCCCGCCCGGCCGCGGCCAGAGCTAGGGTACACACCGGGCCACGCCCCGCGTCCCCGCCCGGCCCGCCGGAGAGCGACACCCCCTCCGCCGCATGAAAGAGCAGGTACTCGAAGCGGCCGTCCGGCCGGCGCATGCGCTCAAGACAGTCGGCCGCGGCACGCGCCAGCGGCGCGGCCTCGGCGATTCCCACATCCCGCGCCGCGCACAGGCCCAGCAGCACCGCCGCGGTGATGAAGGAGATTGACTGGTCCTGGCCGACGCCGCCCGGCCCGAGGTCCGGCGACAGGTAGTAGCTCCAGCCGCCGCGCGGACGGCGCTTCGCCGCCAACCGCCGCACCAGCTCACGGCAGGCGGCCTCCAGCGCCACGGCATCGCCCCGCCCCTCCCGCCGACAGCGCGCGAAGAGCCCGAGCACGAGCGCCTGCCGCCAGACGCCGTAGTCGATGAAAAGCGCCCGATCGCCGTAGGCCTCCCAGAGGCGGTGCGAGCGCAGCAGAAAGGCCACCGCCCGATCGGCCGCTTCGCGTACGACCGGCTCGCCCCACACGGAGTAGAGCGCGTCCGCGGCGAGCGCGGTCACCGCGTCCACGAACCCGTTGGCCGGCGCGCGCGGCGCCCGTCCGACTTCGCTCGGGTGCGGCCAGGAGCCGTCCGCTCGCTGGGCGCGCAGGAGGTAACGCAGCGCACCCGCGCGCGCGATCCCTGCCACTTCGGTCGACGGCCGACCAACGGTTCTTCCCTCGAGGTGCCCAATGGGCAGCAAGGCGTCGAGCTGCGCCGGCGTCGGCCATTCCACGGGGCCGGCGAAGCCTGCCGCCTGCGCGGTACTCGTCAGCCGCGCCGCCGCACGCCACGCCCAGCGGTCCTCCGGACGCTCCGCGACCAGTCGCGCCCAGATCGGCTCGGCGGCCGCCGTCCCCTCGAGCTGCGCGGAGCATTCCCCCAGCCAGTACCGCACCTCCCCGCTGCGCGCGCCGGCACCGCCGCCCGCGGCGAGCGCCGCCTCCAGCTTCCGCCGGGCATCCGGCGTTCGCCCGAGTCGCAGCAGGATTTCGGCCTCGTCGACCTCGACGCCCGCGTCGCCCGCCGCGCGCGCCTCGGCCAGCGCGGCCAGTGCCTCCTCGCCCCGCCGCAGCCGCCGGCAGGCGATGGCGCGGAGGCGCGCCGCCGCCGCGCGGTCCGCCTCCGAAGTCAGCTCGCCCGGCAACCCAAGCATCTTCAGCAGCTCACGCGCCCGGCTCGCCTCCCCACGCGCGAGCAGCCGCGCCGGATGGGCCAACGGCGTCTCCTTCACCGCGGCCGGCGCCTCCGCACCCGCAAACACGTCGTGCCCCGCCACCGCCTCCGCCAGCCACCCGTAGAGGGAGCGCTCGTCCAGGTCGAAGGTCTCGCGCGCCACCCGCCCCTCTGCATCGGTCACCAGCCACGCCAGTCCGAACGTACCCGGGGACATGCCGTAGACCTTCGGGTCGGCGAGCGGAGTCTTGACCCCCGGCGCGAGCCGCAGCGGGACGAAGCGCTCGCGCACCAGCTCGAGCACGTCCGGGTCCATGAGCGGCCCGGCGGGCGCCGGGTCGGTGAGCTGAAACGGGCCGAAGAACCGCGCGCAGAGCAGAATGGCGCGGCGTTCGGCGCGGGCGCGCGCCGCGGCCGTGGCCCAATCGGGCGCCCAGGCCACTTCGCTGCCGCAGCGCGCGGCCAGCGCCAGCCGCCGCGCCCGCTCGGCCAGCGAACCGTCCGGCGCCTCCAGCGCGAAGCTCGACCACACCCGTCCGCAGGCGGCCGCGTGGGTCTGCCATTCGGCCTCCGGCGCATACTGCAGAAAGCCGTAGAGCAGGCCGTTCTCGACGAGATAGAACTGTTCGATGCGGAAGGGGGGCAGGCCGGCGACCGTGCGCCGGACGGCGAGGCCGGGCGCGGATCGCCCGGCGAGGGCGAGCGTGGCGGGCGCGGCGTCGGCGTACTGCGGGTCCTTGCTCACGAGACCGAGCGCGTAGTCGCGCGCGACCGCGGCGGTCACGCCCGGCGTCGCCGGCCGGACCGAGATCGCGGCCCGCACGTGATCAGCGCGCGCGTCGAGCGTGACCTGAACCTCGACGGCGGCGGCGTGCGGATCGGGGATTTCCCGCACGCTCCACCCGGCGGCCGGCGCGCGCACGCGAAATCCACCCGCCCGGCACACCGCTTCCGCACCCGCCTCGGCCAGGGGTTCCTGCGCGGCCATGCGCGGCCCCGGCGGTGCGCCGCAGAGGAGCAGCGCCCCGAGCAGGGCCAGGATCGCCCCGTGGCGCGTCACCACACCCCACCCCCGATCGCGCCGGTCGCGCCCGGGCGACCACCCGCCGGACCCCGAACGACCGCGCCCGGGCGGAGCGCCACCGGGTCCGCGCCGCGGCCCGCGCTCGCCCGGCCGCGATCCGCCCCCACCGCCCCCACCGCCCCCCCCACCGGCGCCGCTCTCGCGCGATCCGCCCCCACTGCCGCCACTGCTGCCGCCCCCGCCACCCCCGTGCCGCGGCGTGCCGCTGCCGCCGCCTCTCC
>JACRIP010000458.1 GCA_016220045.1 Planctomycetota bacterium | reverse complement strand
TGCGCGCCCCCTGCCGCAAGCCGCGGCCGACCCCCGGCCCGCCGGCGAGCAGGCGGCCGAGCGCCCAGCTTCCGACCGCGAGCAGCGCCGTCGCCTCCAGCAGGTAGAGGGCGAGGGCGGCGGGCGCGCCGGCGGCCGACACCCCCGCGGATGCGACCGTCGCGGGCAGGCCGCACGGCGTCCACAGCAGGCCGTCCCCCGCCGCGCGGATCAGCGTCCAGATGATCCCGTCCGGCCGGCGATCGCCCATGATCGGCGCCATCACGAGCACGAGCAGCACCATGCCCGCGATCGAGGCCACCGCCTGCACGTTGCGCAGGATCGCGGCCGGGCAGGCGACGCGCAGGATCGTTTCCAGAAGCTGCCGCGCGAGCCCGACCAGGAAGAGGATCGGCAGCGCCAGGAGCGGCGCGGCGACGATCACCCAGGAGGATTGCCCCACGTGAAAGGCGAGCACGGCGAGAAAGGGGGCGACGGTGAACCAGCCCACGAAATTGAGCAGCGCGCTTTCCACCACCTTCATCAGGTAGATGCCGGATTGCGAGACCGGGAGGGCGAGCAGCCATTCGAGGTCGCTGTCGAGCGCGGCGAGTTCCTTGTTGGCGAGGCCGATTTCGATGGTGACGAGGGTGACGAAGAGCACGGAAAGCAGCGTGGCGGCGGCGCCGGGCAGGGCGGCCGCGCCGAGGCGCGCCTCGATTCCGTCAATGATCTGCACCGACATCATGGTGCCCTGGAACAGGAAGCGCGCGCCGACGAGGAGCGCGCTCGCCCAGCCGGGGCGGGACTTGCCGGCGGTGCCGCGGCGCGCCGCCGGGACCGCGACCGGCGCGGCGCCGGAGCGTTTCTTGCCCATCGCCGCGAGCCCGGCGCGCAGGCGGTGGACCTGACGGCGGAGGCGCAGGCCGAGGAGCAGCCGGCAGGCGGTGACGAGCGCGATCGGCCGGCTCCCGCCGGCGGGCAGGGCGCCTGCTGCCGCGTCGCTCGCGCCGGCTCCGGCCCCGGCGCCGGCTCCGTTCCCGCTCCCGTTCATGGCGCGGGCGCTCCCGGCGGCGGCGCCTCCCCGGGCGCCCCGCCGCCTGCCGCAGCGGCCTCGGGCGGGGCCGTTACCGCGAAGAACAGTTCCTCCAGCGAGCCGCCGGTGGCCAGCGCGGCGCGGATTTCGGCGAGCGACCCGATCGCGGCCAGCCGGCCGCGGTGGATGATGCCGACCCGATGGCACAGGCGCTCGGCCATGTCGAGCAGGTGGGTGGAGAGGAAGACCGTGCGCCCGCCCGCCGCGCTTTCGCGGATCATCGTCTGCACCTGGCGCGAGGCGATCGGGTCGAGCCCGTTGGTCGGCTCGTCCAGGATGAGCACGTCCGGCCCGTGGATCAGGGCACACGCGAGTCCGAGCTTTTTTTTCATCCCGGTCGAGTAATTGACCGCGTATTCCTCGCCCGCCTCGGCGAGGCCGAGGCGTTCGAGCAGCTCGCGGCGGCGGCGATCGAGCTCGGCGCCGCCGAGACCGTGCATGCGGCCGACGAAGGTGAGGATTTCGGCGCCGCGCAGGTAGTCGTAGAAGACCGGGTTATCGGGAAGGTACCCGACCTGGCGCATGAGTTCGACGCGGTCGCGCAGGCAATCGCGGTCGAGGATGACGGCGCGGCCGGCGCTGGGGATCAGCATGCCCATGAGCATGCGGATCGTGGTGGTCTTGCCCGCGCCGTTGGGGCCGAGGAATCCGAAGACTTCGCCGCGCGGGACGGCGAGGTCGAGGGCATCGACGGCGATGAAGTCGCCGTAGGCCTTGGAGAGGCGCTCGGTACGCAGCACGGCGGCGGCGGGGACGGGGGCAGGGGCGGGCGGTGGGGCGGCCGGCGCGGCGGCGGGCGGTTCGGCGGGCGACAGGTCGCTCATGCGCGCTCCCGGGGGGAGAGGAGAGAGCGGCGCGAAGCGGGCCGCCGCACGAACCTCACATACCAAGCTCCGCCGAGCGGGTCAAGGATGCGCGCGGAGAACGGACGTTTCGAGGTATGGAGGTTTCGACGTTGGGACGTCTTGGGGGTTGGAGCGGACGTGGGTCACGCCAAACCGAAGCCTTCAATCACCCAATCGCCCAATCACCCAATCGCGCGACTCTCCTGCCTGCACTCCTCCCTCGCTATCGCCTGCCCCGAGCGCTGGCGGAAGGTGCCGGATTCGAACCGGCAGGCCGCCCGGAGGCGGCCCGAGGGTAGCAACCTCGTGCGACGCGCCGTCTTCGCCGACCTTCCGCGCTGCGAAAACAAATGGAGGAGGCGACAGGAGTCGAACCTGCAAGGCACCTCGCGATGCCTTTCCCGTTTCGAGCGGGTGGGGCTTGCCGCATGCCCAACGCCTCCACCTCGGGCGCGCACCCGAATCCCAACTAGCCAGGGATCGGGAGTCAGTGGGGGAGCTGCCGCGGGAGCCGCGCGTTCAACAGACCCCAAACGGCTGAACGCCCAAACGCCCAAACCTCGCCCGCCATGGTCTGTCCCTCGACGAGATCATGATCCAGCATCAAGAAGTTCTCCAGTAGGTTTCCATCTGGCTCGGGAGGCCGGATTCGAACCGACATCTCCTGGTCCAAGGCCAGGGGTCCTGCCGTTGAACGACTCCCGAATGGCGGTGCGTACGGGTGCTGCCCCCGTGCCTCCGGCTCGACAGGCCGGCGTGCAGACCTGCTACACCAACGCACCGACGCCAACGAAAAAAGGCCCCGAGGCGCGCGGCCTCGGAGCCCTTGGCGAAGCGATCGAACCCTCGACGATCAGTCTCCCCGCAAAAGCCCGGGCACGCCGGCAGCGCTCGCGTCCGGCCGCGATTGCTGAGAGCAACGCGAACTCTGGGCGCGATCCGTGGAACTGTCGTTCGATTTGCAGCGGAGAGGCGTCATGGCGTTCTCACCTTCTGGTTTGCGACCCCCCTAGATCGGGCAAACTCCCGAAAGGTTCGCGCGGCCCGCGAAAATTCTATCCCCCCGCCCGCTTCGACCGGAACCCGCGCTCCAGCAGCATCGCCTCGATCCGCTCCCGGTGGTCCCCCTGCAGTTCGATCGCCCGCCCCTTGACCGTGCCGCCCGCCCCGCAGCGGCTCTTCAGCGATCGCGCCAGCTCCTCCACGTCCACGTCCGCCGGAAAGCCCTCCACCACGATCACCTCCTTGCCCCGCCGCTTCTCCCGCCGCAGCTTGATCACCTCCGCCCGCAACTTTCCCGCATCGCTCATGACTCTCTCCCCCGAAGGACTGCCGCTCACGATCCGACTTGCTGCGCCCACCCTGCATGGGGCGTCATTCTACAATCTTCAATCTGCATTCTCCAATCCGGCCCAGCCATCCGATCCTTGACCTTCTTCCGCAGACCTCGTAGCTTATGGGATTCTTCCGGGCCCGTTCCCCCGTTCCCCCGTTCTCTCGTCGTCCCTGACCCCTGACCCCCGTCCCCTGACCCCTAATTCCCTGACCCCTATTCCCTGATCCCTGACCCCTCGTCCCTGACCCCTCGTCCCGCGAAAGGACCCGTCATGACCGGTCGCCCCACCGCCTCGCGCCGGCTCCTCGCCCTGCTCGCGCTCATCGCCGCCGCCGCCGTCTGCGCACTCGCCCCCCGCGCCGCCCGCGCCGACGACGGCGCCACGCCCGCCGCACCCGCGACCGCCGCCGCCCGCGCCGCCACCCCCCTCACGCTCGACAACGGCATCAAGGTCCTCGTCATCCACGACCCCCAGGCCGATCACGCCGGCGTCGCCCTCGCCGTCAACGCCGGCTCCATGTACGACGGCAAATCCCCCGGCATCGCCCACTTCCTCGAGCACATGCTCTTCCTCGGCACCACCAAGTATCCCAAGTCCGGCGAATACTCGGATTACCTGACCGCCAACGGCGGCTCCTCCAACGCCTACACCGGCTACGACGTCACCAACTACCACTTCGACGTCAAGACCGAAGCCCTCGAGGGCGCCCTCGACCGCTTCGCCCAGTTCTTCATCTCCCCCCTCCTCACCGACGAGCTCTCCAGCCGCGAGGTCAACGCCGTCGATTCCGAACACTCCAAGAACCTCGAGGACGATTTCTGGCGCGCCCGCCAGGTCTACCGCTCCGTCCTCAACCCCGCCCACCCCGAATGCCACTTCTCGACCGGCAACAAGCAGACGCTCGAGGGCATCAAGAACGAGGAACTGCGCGCCTTCTACTCCGCTCACTACAGTTCAAACCTGATGTCCCTCGTGGTCATCTCCAGCGTGCCCACCCCCGCCGTCGAAGCCTGGGTGCGCCGGATCTTCACCCCCATCCCGAACCAGAAGCTCGCGAAGCCGGCGGTCACCGTTCCGCTCTTCCATCCGGCGATCGCGGCCCACCAGGTGGACATCCAGCCGGTGCGCGACATGCGCAAGCTCTGGCTGCGCTTCGAGCTCGCCGAGGCCGACTTCGATCCCCAGTCCAAACCCACCCGCCTCGTCGGCTCCATCCTCGGCCACGAGGGCCCCGAATCCCTGCTCGAAAACCTCAAGCGCGAAGGCCTCGCCACCTCCCTCTCCGCCGGCGGCAACGACCTCGGCAACCAGGGCACCTTCAACATCGACCTCGACCTCACGGAATCGGGCCTCGCCCACCTCGACGTCGTGCTCGAACGCATCTTCGGCATGATCAACTACCTCCGGGGACTCCCGGAGCTGCCCGACTACCTGCATGACGAGCTCGCGCGCATGGCGGAAATCGACCTGCGCTTCTACGAGCCGGGCCAGGCCCTCGACGAGGCGCGCACGCTCGCCGCGCTCATGTTCCAGTACCCGCACGAGAAGCTGATCGAGAACTTCACCCTGATCCAGAAGAAGGACCCCGCCACCGTCCGCCACGTGCTCGCCGCGCTCACCCCCGCCAACGCCTTCGCCCTGGTCATCGCCAAGGACCGCCCGGCCGATCGCACCGAGCCGCACTACGGCACCAAGTACGGCGTCTCCCCGATGGCCCCCGAACTGGTCGCGCGCCTGGCGAAGGCCGAGCGCGCCGGCGCCATGGCCCTGCCGCCCCCCAACCCCTTCATCCCCTCCGAGTTCGCCCTGGTCGAGCCCGCGGCCGCCGCAAAGCCCGTCCTCCACGCTTTCGACTTCGGCGAGGTCTGGCTGCGCCATGACGTGCGCTTCCAGCAGCCCAAGGCCGCGCTCCAGTTCCGCATCGCGAACGACGAGAACGCAAAGTCCGCGCGCGACTCCGTGCTCGGCGACCTCTTCGCCGCCGCGGCCGGCGAAGCCCTCAACCCCTACCGCTACCCCATGACCCTCGCCGGCCTCGAACTCGGCGTCACCAGCTCGCGCTTCGGCCTCGAGGTCCTCGCCCAGGGCTACTCCCACAAGCTCCCCGAGCTGCTCGCCTTCGTCGCCCCCTACTTGACCGGAGTCAAGATCGACGAGAAGCAGTTCGCCATCCTCAAGGAGCGCGCCACGCGCGAGCTGCGCAACAAGACGCGTCAGCCCCCGAGCCGCCTCGCCTTCGACCTCTTCCGCGAGACCTTTCGCGAAGTCCACTTCAACGACGCGCAACAGCTCGCCGAAATCGAGAAGCTCACCCTCGCCGACCTCACCGAATACGCCGTCCGCATCAAGGACGCGATCTGGCTCTCCGGCTTCGTGTATGGCAACCTCACCGCCGCCCAGGTCCAGGCCATGACGGCGGACTTCGTGAAGCGCCTGGCGCCGGCGCGCGCCCTCGCGGAGAAAGAGCGCTTTGTGCCGCGCATCCTCGAGCTCAAGCCGGGTGCTTCCCTGATCCTCGCGCGCCCGATCGAATCGAACGACAGCGCGACGCTCCTGCTCTGGCAGCACGACCCGCTGACGCCCGAGCGCAAGGCCTCGCTCAAGGTGGCGAACGAAGTCCTGCCCAATCGCTTCTACCAGGACCTGCGCACGCTGCAGCAGACCGGGTACATCGTGTCGGCCGGCGCGTTCGAGGTCGAGAACCTGCCGGTCTTCTATTTCATGTCGCAGTCGAGCGTGGTCGATCCGGCGTCGCTGCGCGGCCGCTTTGAAGCCTTCGTCAAGCACGCGGTGGTCGAGTTGCGCGACGAACCGGCGGAGGCGTTCGAGGCCGCGCGCTCGGCGGCGCTCGCCGAGCTGCTGCGCAAACGCAAGGACTTCAAGGAGGAGCTGGACTGGCACTTCCAGATCGCGTTCCACTACCGGGCGGACTTCGGGATCGACGAGAAGGACGCGGCGGCGCTCAAGGGCCTGACGCGGGAGCAGTGGCTCGCGGACCTCGCGACCTTCTTCGCCGAGGAGGGCGCGCGGCGCGTCAGCATCGAGCTCTCCGGCAATCCGGCGCGCTTCATCTACCAGGATAGCACCCTAGAGGCGCTGCGCAAGGGCGCGCGCGGCTTCCGCCAGCGCTACGATCCGGTCGAGGGCACGAACTAGTGGCGATCCGGGAAGGCGCCTGGGACTGCGCGTACTGCGGGCGCAAACGCAACCGCGGCCCGCACCGGCACTGCGCGGGTTGCGGCGTGACGCGCGGCCGGGACGTCGAATTCTACCTGCCGGAGGACGCGGCCGAGGTGACGGACGCGGCGGGGCTGGCCGCGGCCACGGCGGGCGCGGACTGGACGTGCGGCTCGTGCGCGGGCGACAATCGCGCGGGGGACGGTTTCTGCGGCAACTGCGGCGCCCCGCGCGACGGCGGCGCGGCGCGCCCGGTCTACGACGTGCCGATTGCCGACGCCGGCCTGCCCGCCGGCCGGCCGGCGTCGGGGGCGGCCCGGATGGGCGGCCGGCCTCCCCGGTTTACACCCTATACGTCGAACGGCGTCTCCCGCGTCGCCTCCTGGACGCAGGAGCGCGCCGCGGGTCCGTCCGTGCTCACCCGCCTGCTGTGCGCGGTCGCGGCCTGCGCCGTGCTCGCCCTCTTCCTCCTGCCGGCGGTGAGCAGCCGGGCGGGCTCGGACTCGCGGTCGTGGTCCGAGGTGTCCCAGGCGGGCGGATTCCCCGAGTTCGCCGCACCGCGGACGCCCCCGGAGCCGCCGGACCATGACGAGAACTACACGGTCACGGCCGCGCACTGGGAGCGCATCCGCCTGGTCTACGGGCCGGTCACGCGCACGCGCGAGGACTGGGAGGGCCAGGTTCCGGCGGGCGCGCGCGAGCTTTCCCGCTCCCAGCAGATCCATCACTACGACAAGGTGCAGACGGGCAGCCGCACGCGCACGCGCACCCACACCGAACGCGTCCAGGTCGGGACCGAGCGCACGTCGCACACCGAGCGCGTGAAGACCGGGACGCGGCGGGTCAAGACCGGCACGCGCAACCTGGGGAACGGGTATTTCCAGGATGTCTACAAGAACGAACCGGTCTACGGGAACAAGACGGTCTACTCGACGAAGCCGCGCTACGAGAACCGGACGCGCACCGAGACCTACCAGGAACCGGTCTACGAGCAGCAGCCGCGCTACCGGACCAAGATCCGCTACGAGATCGACGAGGTCGTGGAGGTGCGCCGCGAGACGGCGGCGGGCGCGGCCCCGGCGGAGCCGCGCTGGCCGGCGGTCGAGCTGCGGGCCGGGGAATTGCGCGTCGCCAACGGGCCCGAGGCCTACATGATTGACCTGATCGGCGAGTCGGGCGCGCGCCACACGCGCGCGTTCGAGTCCCTCGCCGAGTGGCTGGACTATCGACCGGGCGCGGCCTGCACGGCGCGCGTGACCTACACCGGGCGCATCCGGTCGCTCGCGCTCGCGCCGGTCGCGCCCCCGGCGACCGCGCCCGCCCCGGCGTCCGCCCCAGCGCCGGTCGAGGCGGGGGCGGTGGACGAACCGCCCCGCGCCGAGTAGAGCCTCCGGGTTTGGCCATTCGTGCGCGGCAACCCAGGTGGCGCGGGCGTTCGCGCCGCGCCGCGCCGCCGGCCGATCGGTGGACGATTGAGTGAACCGTCATGCAAACCAAGCTCATCCGCTTCTGCCCGCGCTGCGGCGGGCAGAGCCTCGACCGCGCGGTCTTCCGCTCCGAGTACCGCGCACGCTGTAACGAGTGCCAGACGACCTTCACCATCGACTCGGTGGTTGGCCGGAACGACACGGACTCCGCCATCAAGGACCGGTCCCGGACCACGCGGCGCCACCGGCGTGGCGACGGCAATCCTCCCGTGAAGGCCTGATCTGCGTCGCCGTCCATCTCTGCTCAAGGAGAAGATCCTCATGCCCACTGCAGTCGTGATTCTCGCCGAAGGCTTCGAGGAGATCGAAGCGGTCACCCAGATCGACGTGCTGCGCCGCGCCGGCGTCCAGGTGACGATCGCGGGCCTTGCCGGCAAGGTCGCCAAGGGCGCGCACCAGATCGCGATCTCGACCGACCTGCCCCTTTCCGAGCTGAATTTCGCTCCCGACCTCGTAGTGCTGCCTGGCGGCCTGCCCGGCTCCGAAAACCTGGGCAATTCGCGCGAGGTGGTGGAGCTTCTCAAGAAGCAGAACGCCGCCGGCCGCTGGATCGGCGCGATCTGCGCCGCGCCGGCGTACGCCCCGGTCAAGGCGGGCATCCTCGAAGGCAAGAAGGCGACCTGCTACCCGTCCTTCGAATCGCGCTTCGGACCGGGGACGACCGCGGTCAAGGAGCGCGTGGTCGCCGACCAGAACGTCGTCACCAGCATGGGGCCGGGCACGTCGCTCGACTTTGCGCTCACCCTGGTCGAGAAGCTCGTCGGCGCGGACAAGGCGAAGGAGCTGCGCGCGGGGATGCTGGTCGGCTAGGCCCGGGGCGGGCGGGTGGGTGGGGGCGGAGTCGATCGCCACCGAACCCACGGAACCCACCGAGCGACGACTTTTTTTGCCAGGGTGTGATCCTGTAGGGGCGGGCCTTGTGCCCGCCCCCTGGTGGCATGGCCGACAACCGTTGCTGGGCGTGCCACGATGGGGCGGCCACAAGGGCCGCCCCTACAGATGATTCTGGCCGGTACCACGCGGAGGGTCCAGCGCGGTCCTCCGGCGACACCCTCTCCAGCGGCTGTCGCAAGAGCCGCAGTTGCCGGCCCTTCGAGTGCAGGCGAGGACGCCTGCACCACAATTCGGCTGACCCTCTCGGAAAACCTGACTCCCCCTTGTCAATCCCCAGGAGCTGCGCATGGCCGCGACCCCCGGATACTACCGCCAGCCCACGATCGCCGGCGACACGATCCTTTTCGTCTGCGAAGACGACCTGTGGAGCGTCCCGGCCGCGGGCGGCACGGCGCGCCGCCTGACGGTCAACCCGGGGAGCGCGACCTTCCCCGCGCTCGCGCCGGACGGCGCGCGCGTCGCCTTCGTCGGACGCGACGACGGGCCGGCCGAGGTCTACGTGATGGAGGCCGAGGGCTCGCCGCCGCGCCGCCTCACCTGGCTGGGGGCGACCACGCAGGTGGTCGGGTGGACGCCCGATGGCAAGGAGATCCTCTTCGCCAGCGACTGGCGCCAGCCCTTCCGCGGGCTCATGCACCTCCACGCCGTGCCCGCCGACGGCGGCCCGACGCGCGCGCTCGGCCACGGCCCGGCCCGCGCCGCCGCCTGCGCACCCGCCGGCCGCGGCATCGTCATCGGCCGCAACTCGGGCGACCCGGCGCGCTGGAAGCGCTACCGCGGCGGCACCGCCGGCACGCTCTGGATCGACCGCAAGGGAGACGGCGCCTTCGCTCCGCTCATCCGCCTCGCCGGCAACCTCGCGAGCCCGATGTGGCTCGGCGACCGCATCTACTTCCTCTCCGACCACGAGGGCTTCGGCAACCTCTACTCCTGCACGCCGACCGGCCGCGACCTGCGCCGCCACACCCACCACGAGGACTTCTTCGCCCGCTTCCCCGCGACCGATGGCCGCCGCATCGTCTACCACGCGGGCGCCGACCTCTACCTCTTCGATCCCGCCTCCGACGCCGGCTCCGGGTCGAGCAGGAAGGTCGACATCCGCCTCCACAGCGCGCGCGCCGACCGCAGCCGCAAGTTCGTGCCCGCCACCCGCTACCTGGAGAATTTCGATCTCCACCCGAAGGGCCACGCGCTGGCCGCGGTCTGCCGCGGCGCCGCGTTCACGCTCGATCTCTGGGAGGGCGCGCCCCGGCGCTTCGGCGCCTCCGGCACGCGCCTGCGACTCGCCCGCTGGCTGCCCGACGGCAAGCGCCTCGTCGCCGTGACCGACGAGGGCGGCGAAGAGTCGCTGGTGCTGCTGACGGTGGACGGCACCGCCGAACCGAGGCGCATCGCAGGCGATTTCGGCCGCCCGATCGACCTCGCCCCCGCCCCCGCCGGCGCCGACCGCGTGGCGCTGACCAACCAGCGGCAGGAGGTCATCGTGGTCGATCTCGCCGCCGGCGCCGCGCGCGCCGTGGAACGCAGCGATTGGGGCCGCGTCGATGGACTCGGGTGGTCGCCCGATGGCCGGTGGCTGGCCTACGGCTTTCCCGACACCCGCCGGACCTGTCGCATCCACCTCTTCGACAGCGCGACCGCGAAAGCCGCTCCGGTCCCCGTTACCGCCTCCGCCTTCCGCGACGTCCGCCCCGCCTTCGACCCCGAGGGCAAGTTCCTCTACTTCATCTCCTGGCGCAATTTCGACCCGGTCTACGACAGCCTGCAGTTCGAGCTCGGCTTTCCGCGCGGCGCCCAGCCCTTCCTGCTGACGCTGCGCGCCGACACGCCGTCGCCCTTCGCCGCGGCCACGCGGATCCCGCGCGCGCCCGGCGCGACGGCGACCGACGACAAGGACAAGGAGAGCGGGAAGGCGGACGCCAAGGCCGAAGCCAAGGGCGACCCCAAGACGCCCGCGACCCCGGCGCCGCCCAAGGTCGAGATCGATCTCGACGGCATTGCCGACCGCGTGGTCGCCTTCCCCGTACCCGATGGCCGCTACGCCGAGGTCCGCGGCGCCGCCGGGCGCGCCCTCTTCACCTCCTTCCCGATCGAGGGCAGCCTCGATCAGGGCTGGCTGCCCGCCGGCGATCCGCCCGCCAAGACGAAGCTCCAGGCCTGGGACTTCGAGCAGTCCAAGGTGGAGACCGTATGCGAGAAGATGACCGACTTCGGCCTCTCGCTCGACGGGAAGACGCTCGTCCTGCGCGTCGGCGGCCGCCTGCGCGTCGTGCCGGCCGCGTACAAGCCGGACGGCAAGCCCGGGTCCGACGACGCGGGCCGCGAGAGCGGCTGGCTCGATCTCGGCCGCCTGCGGCTCGCGGTCACGCCGCACGAGGAGTGGCGCCAGATGTTCCGCGAGGCGTGGCGGCTGCAGCGCGACCAGTTCTGGACGCCGGACATGTCCGGTCTCGACTGGTCCGCGGTCCACGACCGCTACCTGCCGCTCGTGGATCGGGCGGGTACCCGAGCCGAGTTCTCCGACCTGCTGTGGGAACTGCAGGGCGAGCTGGGCACGTCGCACTGCTACGAGCTGGGCGGCGACTACCGGGCGGAGCCGGGCTGGCACCAGGGCTTCCTGGGCGCCGACCTGGAGCTCGATCGCAAATCCGGCGCCTGGCGCATCGCCCGCATCCCGCGTGGGGACTCGTGGGACGAGAAGCGCGCGGCGCCGCTGGCCGCCCCCGGCCTCGGCGTGAAGCCGGGCGACGAGCTGGTCGCGGTCGCGGGGGAAGCGGTTGGCCCGGAGCGTTCGCCCTACGAGCTGCTGGTGCACCAGGCCGGCAGCGAAGTGCAGCTCCTGGTCCGCGCGGGCGCGGCCGGGGCCGGGAAGGGGAAGACGGCGCCGGCCGCCGCGGCCGCCGCTCCGCGCCTGATTACGGTAAAGACCCTGCGCGACGAGCAGGGGCTGCGCTACCGCGACTGGGTGGAGGCCAACCGCGCGCGGGTGCACGCCGAGACCGACGGCCGGGTCGGGTACGTGCACGTGCCGGACATGGGGCCGCTCGGGTACTCGGAGTTCCACCGCTACTTCGCGACGGAAGTCGACCGGGACGGGCTGATCGTGGACGTACGCTGGAACGGCGGCGGGCACGTCTCGCAGCTTTTGCTGGAGAAGCTGGCGCGGCGGCGCGTAGGCTACTGTGCGACGCGCTGGTCGCGGCCGGAGTCGTACCCGAGCGATGCGCCGATGGGTCCCTTGGTGGCGTTGACGAACGAGTACGCGGGCTCGGACGGGGACATTTTCAGCCACAGTTTCAAGCTCTTCAAGCTGGGGCCGCTGGTGGGCAAACGCACGTGGGGCGGGGTGGTCGGGATCTGGCCGCGGCACAGCCTGGTGGACGGGACCTGGACGACCCAGCCGGAGTTCGCGTTCTGGTTTGAGGACGTGGGCTGGTCGGTGGAGAACTACGGGACCGAGCCGGACATTGAGGTCGAGGTGCGTCCGCAGGACTGGGCGACGGGGCGGGACCCGCAGATGGAGAAGGGCTTGGCGGCGATGCGCAAGCTGCTGAAGGAGCGGCGGCCGCGGGTGCCGGAGCTCGCGGGCCGGCCGAGGTTGCGACCGGTGCCGCTGCCGCGAGGGTGACGCCCCCTGGGCCTTCGGAGGCGGTCGCAAAAGCCCGGATCGGGCGAACACGCCTCGTTCCGGGGATCGGGGCCGCCGGCCGAGTGCCATCCGCAGGGGCGCTTCGTTCCGCCTGAAGAGGCTGTCGCAATAGTCGCAGGCCGGGCCACCCCGGGGCGGACACAGGGGTCCGCCCCTACCAAAAACCGTGGTTTGGCGTAGGGGCGGACCCCCGTGTCCGCCCCGCCAGCGCGCCGATTCCG
>JACRIP010000472.1 GCA_016220045.1 Planctomycetota bacterium | reverse complement strand
GTGCGCGCAGGTGTCGGCGGACGAGATCGGGGGAACACCGTGGTTCGTGGCCGGGCGTGCGGGGCTGCTGGCCGCGGCGGCCGGGCGCGAGCCCCTGGCGGCCCTGGGCCGGTGCCGCGCCGACGCCGTGCCGGGCGCTCCCAACGCAGGCCCGTCCGATCTCCGTGTGCGTGGCCGGTGGGATCTGGCGGAGCGGCGCGCCTGGCCGGCGGACCTGCCCGATGCCGCGGAGGACGGGCCGCTGGCGCTGGCGCCGGCCCTGGTGCGGGCGCTGGCGGGGCTCGACCCGGTGGTGGAGCGGATGGCGTGGCGGCGGACGGGGGACGCTCTCGAAGTCCTGACGACGTGCCGCCTCCCCCGGTGAACGCCCGGCTCCAGGGTCCCGTCTACGCCCATTCGCGCGGTTCCCGGCGGAGGCAGGGGCGGACCCCCGTGTCCGCCCTGGCGTCGCAACCGGCCATGGCAGGCGGGGCGGACACGCGGGTCCACCACTACGCCAACCAGGGGGAATAGCGTAGGCGTGACACTAGTGTCCCGTCAACGTCGTTGCTTGGGGTCGTTCAATCCGTGGCCCCTCGGGGCGCCTCACGAGGCGCCCCTACGCCGACCGGAAGAATCGACGTTGACAGGACACTAGGCCTCGTGCGCGGACTCCGGGCGGCTGGGATTCGGGATCAGGGACGCGACTTGCCAATCGTCGCCCTGGGCGCTCGACGACTCGGCGGCCGCCGGCGTCCCGCCGGTCGCGGTCGTCGCGGTGACCGTGCCGCAGGCGGCCGGAGAGACGGACACCGCGGCGGCGGCGGCGGCTTCCGGGGCCGGCGCGGGCGTCCCGGTCGGCACCACCGGGTGCGGCTGGTGCAGGGGCGGGGCGACGGCGGGGGATGCGACCGCTCCGCTCGACGCCGCTGCTTCCTCCGGAGTCTCCCCGATCTCCTCCGGCGCCCGCTCGCCGTGCCGCGCCATCACCTCCAGCGCCAGCGCCCGGTAGTCCTGCGCGCCGTTCGAGTCCGGCGCATACTCGATGATCGACTTGCCGTGGCTCGGCGCCTCCGCCAGCCGGACGTTCGTGCGGATGCGCGTCTTGAACACCCGGCCCGGGAAGTGCTTCTCGATCTCCGTCACGACTTCGCGCGACAGCCCGGTGCGGGCGTCGTACATGCACGGGATCACGCCCTGGATGTCGAGCGCCGGATTGACCCGGCTCTTCACCACGCCCACCGTTTTGAAGAGCATCGATACCCCGTGCAGCGCGAAGTACTCGCATTGCAGCGGAATGTAGACCTCGGTCACGAAGGACAGGGCGTTGACGTTGAGCAGGCCGAGCGAGGGCGGGCAGTCGATGATCGCGTAATCGTAGTTCGTGAGCGCACGCAGCGAATCGCGCAGGGCGAATTCGCGACCGATGGTGCCGGCCAGCTCGACTTCCGCCCCGGCGAGGTCGATGTTCGCGGGGATCAGGTCGAGATTCGGCCGCACCGTGACCAGGGATTCGGCGGCCGTGCAGTCCCCGCGCAGGAGGTTGTAGCTCGTGCGCTGGCGCTCGTCCGCGCGCACGCCGAAGCTGATCGAAGTGTTCGCCTGCGGGTCGAGATCGATCAAGAGCACACGGCGGCCAAGCGCCGCCAGGCAGGCGCTCAGATTGACCGCGGTTGTGGTCTTGCCCACGCCGCCCTTTTGATTCACCAGCGCGATACGGTGCATTCGGGGAAACTCCTGATCGGCTGAAACGCGCCCTGGCGCCGGACGCGGACGTAGGATAGCGTGTTATCGGACCGAGGTCAAGGGAGCGGTGCCGCGGTGGGTGCAGATCCGGTATTGCGGAACTACGACTGAACCACAGAGGCACAGAGGTCGCAGAGACGACGGGAACGAGGAGGAGCCGGTCCGCGCCTTCATTACCGGCACTCGTGTCTTCCCACCACGCTGCGTGGCGCGGAACGGTCTCCTCCTCGTTCCCGTCGTCGTCTCTGTGCCTCTGTGTCTCTGTGGTTTCGTTCTGGTCCCGCAACAGCGGACATGCACCCTGCCTCGGTCCCCCGCCCCCTCCCTGGCCCCCTCCCGGTCCCGCGCGCGCCACCTCACCGCTTCCGCTTCTTCGCGGCCGCCGGCCCAGCGACCCCCGGCGCCACCGGCAGCGCCGCCCCCGCGCCCTGCTCCTCCTCCCGGTACGGCCGGTCGGTGAGCCCGGTCGGACACCCCAGCGCGTACACCGACTTGATCGGCCGCGCCGGGTTCCCCGCCACCACCGTGCGCGCCGGCACGTCCTTCACCACCACCGAGCCCGCGCCGATCAGGGCATACTCGCCGATCGTCACGTAGGGCAGGATCGTCACGTTGCAGCCCACCTGCACCCCGCGCTTCAGCGTCGGACCCTTGAGGCAGGGCATCGACAGCTTGCACCCCGGGTGCAGGTCGTTCGCGATCGTCACCCCCGGCGCCATGAACACGTCATCTTCGAGCACCGTGTACTGCGCCACGTAGCAGTTGCAATGGATCTTCACCCCGTTGCCGATGCGGCAGCCGTAGTCGATCGTCGAGCCGTTCCAGATGCGGAAATGGTCGCCGATCACGTTCTCCTCGCGGATCACCACGTTGTGCCCGGTCTCCATGTTCTGCCCGATCTTCGAGCCCAGGTAGATCACCGAGCCGGCGCGGACCGACGAGTCGCTCCCGATCTCGAGGTCCAGGCTCGCGAGCTTGCGGCCGGGCATGTACCCGAGAATGGCCGCGGTATCGATCTTCACGTTTTCGCCCAGCCGGATGAGGCCGGACTTCGCGGGATTCGTCACCGGCTCGCGGTGCGGCGGCTCCAGGCGGGGGGCGGAAGTCTGCGTGGCCATGGTGTTTCAGCTTCCTTTCGGGGTTGTGGAATCGAAGGCGGAAGGGGGGGCGGGAAGGCCCGCGGCGCGCCCGGTGCGCGGTGCGAGCAGCTCGTGGACGATGCGCGGGGCGGTCCGGCCGTCCCAGAGCGGCGGCAACGCCCCGCGTTTGCCGCGGCCGGCGAGCGCCTCGAGCGCCGCGGCGGCCAGCCGCTCCGGATCGGTGCCGACCAGGAGGTTCGTGCCCGTGGTCACCGTGATCGGTCGCTCGGTGTGCTCCCGGATGGTGACGCAGGGCACGCCCAGCGCCGTGGTCTCCTCCTGGAGCCCGCCCGAATCGGTCAGCACCACGCCCGCCTCCGCGGTCAGCCCCAGGAATTCCAGGTAGGGCAGCGGATCGGCGACGTAGAGGCCGGGCGGGCGCGCGGCGTCGGGCGCGGCGGCCCCCAGGGAGAGCGCCTCCGCCCCCAGGACCGCGGCGACGGCCGTGCGCGCGCGCGGATGCACCGGGAAGATCACCGGCGCCTGCGCCGCGACCCGCCGCAGTCCGATCGCGATCCGTCCGAGGATCGTCGGATCGTCCACGTTGGAGGGGCGGTGTAGGGTGAGTACCGCATACGCGCGCGGCGCCAGCCCGAGGGCCGCCGGGCGGCCGAGCGCGCGCGCGGCCGGCAGGTGCTCGCACAGCGCGTCGATCATCACGTTGCCGACGCAGCGGATGCGCGCCGCGGCGACCCCCTCGCGCCGCAGGTTCGCGTCCGCGTCCGCGCTCGGCGTGAGCAGCAGGTCAGCGAGCGAATCGGTCGCCAGGCGATTGATCTCCTCCGGCATGGTACGGTCGAAGGAGCGCAGGCCGGCCTCGACGTGCGCGAGCGGCACGTGGAGCTTGGCCGCGGACAGGGCGCAGGCCAGGGTGGAATTGACGTCGCCGACCACCAGTACCCAGTTCGGCCGCTCCCGCGCCAGGATCGGCTCGAAGGCCGTCATGATCCGCGCCGTCTGCTCCGCATGCGTCCCCGAGCCGACGTTGAGGAATTCGTCGGGAGCGGGCAGGTCGAGGTCGCGGAAGAAGGCCTGCGACATCGCGAAGTCGTAGTGCTGGCCGGTGTGGACCAGGAGCGAGCGGACCTCCGGGTGCGCCCGCAGCGCCTTGAGGATGGGCGCGACCTTCATGAAGTTCGGGCGCGCGCCGACGACGTGGAGGATCTTCACGCGGCGAGGTCCTCCAGCAGATACCCGAGAACCTGGTCGAACACCGCGCGGCGGCCGGGCGCGTCCGCGGCGGGGCCGGGCGCGGGTTTCTTGGCGAAGCGGAGCGCGGCGACGTCGGTGGGCGAGGTCAGTCGGACCATGCGGCCGGTGCGCACCAGCAGGTCGTCGACGGCGGCGAATTTGCCGGCGAAGGCGGTGACGACGGGCGTGCCGAGGACGGCGGCTTCGCGGTTCATGGTGCCGCCGGCGCCGATCAGGAGGTCGGCGCAGGCGAGGAGATTGGGGCCGTCGACCGCGCCGTCGGGTAGGAACAGGCGGGGCGTAGTCCCGGCGGCGGCCGGGTGGGGCGCGGCGGCCGGTTCGGCGGTGCGCGCGAGCAGGAGGGTGAGCACCGGCTCCCCGGCGGCGGCGAGGTGGGCGAGCACGGCGTCGAAAAGCGGATTGTCGAAGCGGTGGTAGAGTGCGAGCGTCGGCGGCGGACGCAGAACGACGATGATGCGGGCCTCGGTCGCGAGGTCGAGGGTGGCGGGCGCGCGGCGGCCGTCGGGATGCAGGAAGGTTCCGGCGATGCGGATCGCGGCGGGGTCGGGGACGAAGTCCGCGAGGTAGACGTCTTCTTTCAGGCCGGCGAATCGGCGCACGCGGCGCTCGGCGGCGCCGAATCTCCGCAACGCGGCGTCGGGAAAGGCGTGGGGGACGATGACGCGGCGGGCGAGGCGGAAGTTGAGGTGGTTGGCGGGCTGGTGCTCGTAGTCCATCAGGGTGATGAGCGGGATGCCGAGCAGCCGTGCGGCGAGTGCCTGAGCGTAGGAGTTGTGGCCGACGGCGCGGTCGAAGCGGCGGCCGCGCGCCCAGGCGGCGAGGGCGAGGGCGCGGCCGGCGATATTGGCGGCCTTGCGCCACAGGCGAGCGCCGCCGTGGCCGCCGACGAGGTCGTAGGGGATGCCGTAGCGTTCGGCGAGTCCGAGCGTCTGCGCGAAGTCGCGCGCGGTGACGGCGACCTCGTGTCCGCGCGCGAGCAGCGCGGCGCGCAGCGGGCGGAAGAAGAGCACGTGGGGGGAATTGGCCAGGTCGATCCAGATGCGCATGCGCTCTCCGGGGCGGGGGCGGGCGGGGGGTGGATGGTACCGAGCGCAGGATAGCAGGCGGACCCGCTACCGACAATCTTCGCACGAACCAGGTTTGGAAGTTTGGAGGTTTGGAGGTTTGGAACGACTGGATGCTGAATCGTCACATTGTGTCTGGATTCGAGCCTTTCGGGGTCTCCGCGGGGACATGGGCGGCGTGGGCCGCGTCGTCCGTTCCGCGATCGATCCCGACAAACCCTGCCAAACTCCCAAACGTCTAAACGTCCAAACCCCGACCTTCCCATCAACCGTTCGCGCGACCGCGCGTATTACGCCCCTCTCCCAAGGTTCGCTCCGTTTGGGATGGGTTCCCCGCGGAGCCTTGGTTCCCGATAAACAGCCCGTGCCAGACCTCGAAGGACAGCAGGGCGAACAGGATGCGGTGGTGGTCGTCGCGGCCCTCCGCGTGCTCGCGCACCAGGCCCGCGAGCGCGGCCGGATCGAAATAGTCGCGGCAGGCCGAGCCGGCGCCGAGCAGCGCGTCCTCTACGAAGCTGTGC
>JACRIP010000457.1 GCA_016220045.1 Planctomycetota bacterium | reverse complement strand
GGTCCCCCTCCCCCGCCGCCCTCGTTCGCGGGGCCGAGGATCGATCCCCCTCCACCGCCGCCCTCGTTCGCGGGGCCGAGGATCGATCCCCCTCCACCGCCGCAGCGGGGGAGGGCAGGGGTGGGGGGATGTGGCACGGCGACCCTGCTCGGATCCTCACACTGCCGGCGGTCGCCGCGCAGGCCCTTTCGGAGGTTGCCCCATGAGCGTCCCTCCCGTGCGCCCGCTTCCCTCCCTGGCGACGCTTCTCGCGGCGCTGCTCGCCGGGGCCGCCGCCCTCGCGCAGGATACACCCCTGCTCCCCGCGCCGCCGCCGCTCGCGCCCCCGCCGCGCCTCTTCGCCCCCTACGAACCGTCCCCCGCCGCGCGCCTCCTCCTGCCGCCGCCACCCGAGCACTCCCCCGACGCGCCCGCCGCCGACGCCCCGCACCACCCCGCCGGCGAGGGCGGCTACTCGACCGCCGCCCCGATCGCCGGCCTCTTCGATCTCCAGGCCTTCGGGACCGCGGAGTACCGCACGACCGGCTGGTACCGCGACGACTACGACTACGAGACCTTCTACGGGTCGATCGAGGCCCGCCTGCTCGCCCCCTCCCTGCCCGCCCTGTCCGCGGTTCACGTCGAACCGTTCGTGCGCACGGTGCTGGCCGGCAATGCGGCTTCCGCGGAGGAGGCCGACGACCCCTACTACGAGAACATCTTCCTCTACGGCGCCGGCCTGGCCTGGCGCCCGGTCCGGTGTTTCCCCGTCCCGGCCACCGAGGCCCCCGGCGACGCGACGCTCTACGATTGGCTGGAGCCGCTGCGCGTCTACGCCCAGAAGGACTGGTGGGCCGGCCTGCGCTCCGAGCTCGACCCGCTGCCGCGCGACGACTGGCGCGTCGGCATCGACTACTACCTGCAAACGCGCTCCGTGAGCCAGCCGCACCATCATCCGCTCTGGGCCGAGATCTTCTGGGACTTCCGCTGGCACGACACCAACTTCTTCCACGACGACTTCCGCACCTGGGTCTTCTCCTCCAGCTTCAAGGCGGGCGTGAATGCGCCCTACCTGGGCCGGACGCAGGCGGTGCAGCCGTACCTTGCCGTCGACGTGAACGCCTCCGGCGACCCCTTCTACGGCTTTAACCGGGTCTCTGCCGGCGGCGGCGTACGCCTGACCATCGATCTCCCGCTCGCGCGCACCGGCTCCCGCTGGACGCTGCGCACCCACTGGTTTGCCGAGTACCAGCAGGAGATCGGGTACTTCGGGGGGGACCGCGCTCCGGACACGGTCAATGGCCCGGAATTCGACGCCCGCTTCGGCGTGAGCTTCAGCTTGAACCGTTACTAACACCAACGAAGGGTACGGCGATGAACGCGAGCACGATACGCCCGGTCTGGCCGATCACGGCGGCGCTCGGCTGCCTGCTGCTCACTTCCTGCGCCCCGCCGCTCGGGCGGCCGGCGGCCTCCCCGCCTCCGGCCCCGCCGCGGGTTGCGCCCGACGCCACCCCCGCCGACCGGGCGCTCGCCCATCTCGCGGCACGCCTCGATCGCGACCGTCGCGCCTTCGAGGTCTACACCGACGCCTTCGCGCCCGGCAATCACTTCGTCTGCCCCTCCACCTTCTGGGTGCCGGGGGCCCTGTCTCCCGTGCGCGTGGACGCGCTCGGGAGCGATCCGGCGCAGGGGTACGCGACCTGCATCCGCAACGAATTCCGCGTCGGCCCCCCGGGGCTGGCGGACTGGGGCGGCTGCTACTTCCTGAACGGCACGCTCGGCGAATCCGGTCCCGAACCCAACTGGGGGACGCTCCCCGCATCAGGCTATGACCTTACCGGTGCCGAGCGCCTGGTTTTCCGCGCGCGCGGCGAGCGCGGCGGCGAGACCGTCTCTTTCTTCGTCGGCGGCGTCGGCCGCGACGCCCGCACCGGGCTGCCGCGTTCCGACCTGCCCTATGCCGAGACCTTCCACGCGCGCACGCTGGGCTACGTCGGGCTGGACCGCACGTGGCAGGAGTACACGATCGACCTGACCGGCGCCGACCTGCGCTACTGCCTGGCCGGGCTGGGCTGGGCCACGGACGTCGCCCACGCGCCCTGGGGGGCCGTCTTCTACGTGGACGACGTGCGCTTCGAAGGAGCGGGCGGCGTGTTCGACGCGCGGGCCGCGGCGCCGCGCCTGCTGTCGAGCTACGATACGCGCCCGCCGGCGGCGGTCCCGCAGCCGGGCGACTCCCTGGGCTTCGACCTGACCCACCGCAACGTCGCGCTCACCCAGGACAACGCCCTGGCCGCGCTCGCGTTCCTGGCGCGCGGCACGTCCGACGACCTGGCGCGCGCGTGCACGATCGCCGATGCGCTGGTCTACGCGCTCGACCATGACCCGGAGCTCGGCGACGGCCGGCTGCGCAATGCCTACCAGGCGGGCGACCTCACGGTGCCGCCCGGCTGGGAGGTCAACGGCAAGCCCGGCACGGTCCGGCTGCCCGGGTGGTGGGACCCGCTCGCCGCGGACGGCGCCGGCGCCTGGGACTCCGACCCCTGGTGGCTGGGCAGCGACGCCGCGACCCAGGGCTGGGCCATCCTCGCGCTGCTCGAGTGCGCGCGCCGCACGGGGCCGGAGGAGCCCTATCTCGCGTGCGCGCAGCGCCTGGGCGACTGGGTGGAGAAGAGCTGCGCGCGGGCGGCGGGGGGCTTCTCCTCCGGCACGCTGGCGTGGGCGGCCCTCAAGCCGGAGGTGCGGCCGGTGCGCGACGATTCGCGGTCTACGGTTACCAACCTGGTGCTGGCGGCGGCCTTTGCCCGGCTCGGCCGTGCGACCGGAGAAGAGAAGTGGGGTGCGCTGTCCGAGCGCGCGCTCGCCTGGGTGCAGGAAATGCACCCGGCCGGGGCCGACCTGTGGTGGCTCGGGGACGACGGCGCGGGCGGCGCGACGACGGTCCCGGTCCAGTCGCCGACGCAGGCGGCGCTGCTGCTCTGGTGGGCGGGCAACGACCCGCGGCACGAGCCGGTGCGCGGGACGTTGGAAGCGGCGCAGCGGCGCTTCGGCCTGCGCTGCGGCGGCTGCGGGCTGCGCGGCTACGACCTGGACGGCGATCAGGACGGGCTGGCCGTCGCCGCCACGGCCCAGATGGCGCTGGCCTTGCGCGCTCACGGGGTGCGCGGGGAATGCGAGTCGCTGCTCGCCGGGCTGTCGGCGCTCCAGGGTTCACCGGAGAGCGACGGCGGCGGCCTGCCGGAAGCCTGCCGCGCCGGGGTGACCACCGGGGAGACCCTCCTGCTCGCGCCCGAGCTGGCCGTTCCCGGATCCCTCTCCGGCCGGGTGTCGGCGAGCGCGACGGCGTGGTTCGCGCTCGCGGGCTACGGCCGCAATCCGTTCGCCGGGGTGCCGGCGCAGTAGGTGGGAGCCCACCCGTGAAGGTCCTGGTCCTGACCAACGCCTGGCCCAGCGAGCGCGCTCCCAGCCTCGGGGTCTTCATCCAGAGTCAGGTCGAATCCCTACGCCGGCTCGGCGTCGTCTGCGACGTCGAGGTGATTCCGGGGTGGCGCGGCAAGCGGGAATACTGGCGGGCGGTGGAGCGCGTCCGGGCGCGGGCGGCGGAGCCGGGCTTCGACCTCTGCCATGCGCACTCTGGCCTTCCGGGCTGGGTGGCGCTGCGGCAGGCGCGGCTGCCGGTGGTCGTGTCCTTCATGGGCGACGACGCGTTCGGCACGCCGGACGCCGCCGGGCGCTACGGTCTGAAGGGCCGCCTGGTGGCGTGGATCGGGCGCGGGGTGGCGCGGCGCGCGGCCGCGGTGATCGCCAAATCCGAGGGCATCAAGCGCGCCCTGGGTCGCGCGGATGCTCAGGTGATTCCCAACGGGGTGGACTTCGAGCGCTTTCGCCCGCTCGATCCGGCGGCGGCGCGCGCCGGGCTGGGACTCGATCCGGCGGGGCGCTATGTCCTCTTCGCCGGCGATCCGGAGCTGCCGATCAAGGATTTCGGGCTCGCCCAGGCCGCCGTGCAGGCGGCCAAGGCGCGCTGTCCGGCCGCGCACCTGGTGGCGGCGGCGCGGGTGCCGCAGGAGCGCATGCCGCAGTACTACAACGCGGCCGACGTGCTGCTGCTCACGTCGCACCACGAGGGTTCGCCGAATACGGTGAAGGAGGCGATGGCCTGCAACCTTCCGGTGGTCTCGACCGATGTCGGCGACGTGCGGGCGGTGATCGGGGGAACGCCCGGGTGTCGGGTGGTGCCTGGGCGGGACGCGGAGGCGTTGGCGGGTGCGCTCCTGGACGTGCTGGAGCGGCCGCTGCGGACGTCCGGGCGGGCGGCGATCGCGCATCTGGAGATCGGGCAGGTCGCGCGGCGGGTGCTGGCGGTGTATGAGGAAGTCGTGGGGCGGCGAGCGGTGGTGCCGGTTCCACCGGGGTCGTAGGGGCGGGGTCCCCGCGGGTTGATAGGGGCGTGCCTTGTGCCCGCCCCCAGGTTGCACTACCAATCACGGTGATGGGTTCGCCGCGATGGTGTGGGGACGGCACGGACGGCGGGGGGCGAGGGTGAGGGGGGAAGGCGAAGAACGCGCGCCACCGAACACGCGGAACCCACCGAGAGGACTTTTTTTTGCGAGTGGCAGGCGCTATCGGTAGAAGATGCGCAGCACGCAGAGCTCGTGCGGTTCCGGGTCGAGGCCCGCGATGCGCAGGCGGCACGGGTTCCAAGCGATCCGGCCGATCAGGATCTTCCCGCCGCCGCGCAGCCAGCGGCCGGCGCGGCCCGCATCGGCAATCATGAGGCAGACCACCTCGCGGGCGAGGCCCGACTCCGGACTCCACGCCTTCGGTTGCAAATGCGCGAAGAACGCGTCACTTCCCGGCGACTCTCCCGAGCGGACGCCACGCGGCCGGATGGTACCCTGCGCGTCGGACAGGAGGATCGCGCGGGTCTCTCCGGGTACAACCCGTCCCAGACCGGTATAGGTCACATCCTCGGCATGGAGGACAAGATCCTCGATGGCAAAAGTGGACTCGTTCTTCAGCGTCAGCCCACCGGGCGCGACCGAAGCACGAATCTCCTGCTCAGGACGAGTCTCCAGGTATCGGTCCGCGGCGAACATGCGAAGCTCGCCCGCACCCACGGTGTCGACGCGCAGGACGTTCGCTTCGGCCTGATACCAGACCAAGCCTCCGCTCGCCGCAAAGCGGCCTGAGTTCACCCCATGATTCACCCACGCCGCGATGCCGTCGACCGGTGCATCGCTGAGCACGCCGAACTGCCCGCCATCAGCCGTGAAGGCAGCGAACTCGGTGTGCGCCGCGACGGCTCCGGTCCTCCCGTCCAGGTCGACCCGCGTGACCTGCCAGGTCACGGTACGCGGCTGACTCGATCCCGCCGTCGTACCCACCGCCGCTACGGCGAATGCGCAGGCCCACAGCGGCGCGCCCGCCCAACGCCAGGTCGGTCGTCGCGCCCGGCGCAGCACCCACCACTCCACCGGCCCCTGCAGAAGCAGGTACAGTAAAAACAGGAGAACCAGACCACGTCCGAACGGCTTGGTCTGGAGGAATTCACGGGCCATGGGCTCGTGCGTGATTTGGTCAAGAGGGTAGCCTGGAGGGAACTTGTTCCAATCCAGTTCCCGCCAGAATCGTCGCATCGGGGGCCAGTGCGCGAAGGGGGGCGCCCAGGGGTCGAATGTCAGGAATCGGACGTAGCCGGAGTCTTGCAAGGGAGCAAGAAACGAGAGAGGGACACCGGCTTCAACCGGCGTGTACCGGTCGGAATAGACACGTGAATTCGGCACCTCGATCCGGATCGACGCACTGTATCCAGTCACCCTCGCCGGCACCGATCCGGCCGTTTTTCGCACCCACTCCGCCGAACGCAGCGTCTGCGTCCGGTCGCACAGTCTCCCCCCCGTCCACCGATCGAGCGCGGAGCCGCGCAGACCCGACCCGCCCTCCGCCGCGACCACCAGCAGGTGCCCGCCGCGGCCGACCCACTCCCGCGCCGCCGCTTCCTGCTCGGGCCGGGCGAACACCTCACGACTCGCCCTTGCCACGATCAGCCAGTCGGTGTTGTCGTACCCCGACACGTCGGTCGGAAGCTGCTCAGGGGTCAGGCGCCGCACGCGCGCACCCGCCCGCGTCAGCGCCGCCAGGTCGCCCATCTGCGCGGGATCGCCCCCGACGACGTCGATCGCCGGACTCACCTCCCGCCACCGCTCCCCCGCCAGGCAACG
>JACRIP010000451.1 GCA_016220045.1 Planctomycetota bacterium | reverse complement strand
TCGTACTCGTACTCGTACTCGAACACCCAGGGCATTCGAGTACGAGTACGAGTACGAGTACGAGATACGAGTACGACGGGGGCCAAGTCGCCGATGCGTGCGGGCGGAACGGTCGGGATGCAGGTCCGGACCGGCACCCCGACGGCGTTCCTTTCTTGCATCTCTTCCGCGCCGCGCAGTAGAATGGTGGCAGCAGCGTGCGTGGCGGCGAGGGCGGGATCCCGCGGACCGCCTACGCCCGGCGAGCGGAGGTGGAATGTCAGAGCAGGCAGCCCCGAGCGCGCCCTTCGGGGCCGCGGGCATCGACTCGGCCTGGGTCCTGGAGCAGGCCCCGGACGGGCTGTTCGTGCTCGACGGCGACTTTCGCGTGGTCTTTCACAATCCGGCCTTCGCGCGCATCCTCGGCCGGCCGGGAGCGCGGCTGGACGGGCAGACGTGCAGCGCGGCCTTCGGTTGCGCCGAGTCCGGGCGCCCGCTCTGTTGCGGCGGCTGCGTGCTGCGGCTCCGCCTCGAGCCCACCTCGCCGGCGTACGACGGCGAGATTCCGCTGCCGGCACCCGCCGGCATGCGCCGCCGCCGCGCGCAACTCAGCCTGCGCCGCGTGGCCGCGGCCGACGGCCGGGAGCGCCTGGTCGGGTGCCTGCGCGATCCGGCCTGCTCGGACGTCGCGGTGCGACGCCAGGCCCGCTTCCTCGATCACATGGGCCACGAACTGCGCACCCCGATGGTCGCGATCAAGGGGTACGTGGAGCTGGTGTTCAGCGAGAAGCTCGGCCCGATCGACCGCGGGCAGAAGCGCGGGCTCGCCATCGTGGCGCGCAACGTGGAGCGCCTGCTCGGCCTGATCCAGAACCTGCTCGCGCACGCCAAGCTCGCGCTCGGCGCCCTGAAGTTCCGGCCGCACGCCTTCCCGCTGGAGCGGGTCCTGGCGCGCGCGACCGACGTGCTGGCGGCGGACTTCGTCGCGCGCGGCCTGGCGCTCGAGGTCGTGGCGCCGGAATCGGCGCTGGCGGTCCACGGCGACGAGGACCTGATCGCCCTGGCACTGCGCAACCTGGTGCTGAATGCGATCAAGGCTTCACCCTACGGCGGGCGCGTCGGGGTGCGCGTGGAAGCGGACCCGGCCGCCGGCCGGGCGTACATCGACGTGATCGACGCCGGGTGCGGGATGCCGGACTGGGCGCTGAATTTCCTGGCGCCCGCGGCGGGCGGCGAGGCGAATCCGGGCGCCGGCACGGCGGGCGCGCCGGAGGCCGCCGCCGGGGCGCCGGTCGCGGATCTCCTGGACGCGCCGACGCCCGCGCCGGCCGGACCGAGCGGCGGGCGGACGCCGGAGGTCGCGCCGAACGGCGCGGCGGCGGATCCCGTCGCGGCGACCACGCCGCGCCCGTCCGCGGCCCCGGCGAGCGGCTCCCTCGTCGGCCTGTCGATCGTCCGCGGCATCCTCGAGCTGCACCGTTCGGAGATCCAGGTAACCACCCGACCCGGCGCGGGCACGCGGGTGCGCTTCTCGCTGCCGCTGACCGACGAACCGGTGATGGCGGCGCCGGGCGAACGCTGGAAGAGCGCGGTCCCGCCGCCACCGGCCGCCCACGGCCGGGTGATCCTGGTGGTCGACGACGAGGAGGACGCGCGCGAAGCGATCGGCGAGACCCTGCGCCGGGCGGGCTACGCCGTGCTGACCGCGGGCGACGGGGAGCAGGCGCTCTCGGTCGCCCGTCACAACGCCCTGCACCTGGTCCTGCTCGACATCCACATGCGGGGCCTGGACGGCATCGAGACCTGTCGGCGCCTGCGCGCCGAGCCGAACCTGCGCGGCGTGCCGGTCTACATGATGACCGCCGCCGCCGGACGCGACGTGCGGCTGCGTTCCTTCGCGGCCGGCGCCGAGGGCTTCCTGGAGAAGCCGTTCGAGGGCAGTTCGCTGCTCGACGCGGTCGCGCGCGCGCTCGACCGCGGCGCCGCCGAACGGAAAGTGCCTGCGGCAAGCACCTGAGCTTCGCGGCGAGCGCGCGCCCGGCATGATTCAAACCGGCGTAACCGTCTCCGCCCGTCCCGGGGGAGCAAAACGGGGACATGACCTGAATTCAGGAAAGGACGTAGTGTCCTGTCTACGCCAAAACCGTAGGTAGGCGGACCTCCGTTTGTAGTACCGGGCTTTAGCCCGGTACTACAAACCGGTCAGCGCGGTTCCGAACCCATGGTTTTGGCGTAGACAGGACGTAGGCCTATCGGGGGACGATCCGCGAATTCAGGATCGTGTCCCCGTTTTGCGGCCGGTTTGAACCATGCCGCGCGCACGGTCCGCGCGCCGCGTTCGGATCGGATGGGCCCGTGAATCCCGGATCCCCGCCGCGGCGGGGATGGAGGATGCAGCGATGACGGAGACCAAACCCAAGGGGCGAACGCGTGTGCTGGTCGTGGACGACGAGGCCGACACGCGCACCTTCCTGACCGACCTCCTGAACGCGGAGGGCTTCGACGTCCACAGCGTGGAGGACGGACTCCAGGCGTACATGGAACTGGTCGCCGAGGCGTATGACCTGATCGTCACCGACGTGCGCATGCCGGGCGTGAGCGGAATGGAGTTCCTCTCCCACGTCCAGCGGGTGGCGCCGAAGACGAAGGTCATCCTGCTGACGGCCTACGGCGACTGGGACCTGTACTCGGAGGCGCTCAAGCTGGGCGCCATGGACCTGGTGAACAAGCCGTTCGAGCCCACGCAGCTTCTCAACGTGGTGCGCTGGGCCCTGGCGCGCAAGGAAGGGGAGGGCGTCGCCGCGGTCGCCGCGCCGCCCCCGCCCTTGAAGTAAGCCCGCACGATGAGCGGCGAGTACGACCTGCGCACGCTCCGGGCGGCCGTCCGGCTCGGGTTCCTGGCGCCCGGGCAGGCGGCCGGACTGTTCGACCCGGCGGACGCGGGCCCCGCCGACGTCGTTGGCGGCGCGCAGGGAGGCAGCCGGGTCGCGGGAGGCGCGGGAGAAGCGGCGGGGGCCGCGGGGGCGGCGGGGAGAACGGGGGCGACGCCGCCGACGGGGGCGACGGGGGCGACGGCCGGGTAACCCTTGCCGCTGCTGGCGCGCCTGGTTGCCCTGCGACGCCTTTCCGCCGAGCAGGCGGCCATGGTCCAGCGCGCCGTCGACGCCGAGACCGCGGCGGCCACCCTCGCCCCGGAAGATCTCACCATCACGCGGGCCGCGCTCGAAGCGCCCAGCGCGACCGCACCCGCATTTTCCCCCTCCCCCGCCGCAGCGGGGGAGGGTCGGGGTGGGGGCAGGTCCGCGCCACCCACGCCCCCCGCCACCCCCGGCATCCCCAGCATCCCCAGCATCCCCAGCACCTCCGCCACCCCCGGCGCCACGCGCGGCGTCCTCGACCTGGCGATCACGCGCGAACCCGCGCTCGCGCCGCCGGCCGCGCTCACCGAGACCTTCCATCCCCCCGTGCGCATCGCCGGCTACCGGCTGCTGCGCATCCTGGGCAGCGGCGGCATGGGCATCGTCTACGAAGCCGAGCACGTCACGCTGGGCCGCCGCGTCGCGCTCAAGATCCTCACCCCGGGGCACGCGCGCGACCCGAAGGCGCTGGAGCGCTTCCAGCGGGAGGCGCGCGCCGCCGCGCTCCTGACCCACCCGGGCATCGTCTCGGTCTTCGAAATCGGCGATGAGCGCGGGCTGCACTTCTATGCCATGGAGCGGGTCGAGGGGACCACGCTCGACGCGCGCGTTGCGCACGGCCGGCTGCCGCCGCGCGAAGCGGCCGAGCTGGCGGCGCAGGCGGCGGACGCACTCGCCTACGCCCACGGCCGCGGCATCGTGCATCGCGACATCAAGCCCGGCAACCTCATTCTCACGCCCGGCGGGCGCGTCAAGCTGATGGACTTCGGGATCGCGAAGGAGCACGACGCGGCGACCTTGACCGCCCCGGGCGTGATGATGGGCACGCCGGCCTACATGAGCCCGGAGCAGGCGGAGGGCTCGGGCGAGAACCTGACCCCGCTTTCCGACGTCTATTCCCTGGGGGCGACGCTCTACGAACTGGCGACCGGCCACCGGCCCTTCGCGGGGACGTCGATCGACGCGATCCTCGCGAAGATCTTCACCGCGGAGCCGGCGCCCGCGCGGACGCTGGCGCCCGACGTCCCGCGCGACCTGGAGGTGATCGTCCAGAAGGCGATGGCGAAGGACCCGGGCCTGCGCTACGCGAGCGCCGCGGCGCTGGCGGAGGACCTGCGGCGCTTCCTCGCGGGCGAACCGATCGCGGCCCGGCAGATCACCTACGTCGGCCGCCTGGCCCGGCGCCTGCGCCGCAATCTTTTTTTCTGGGTCCTGATCGCGCTCATGACGGTGGTGTCGGGGGCGAGCGTGTTTTTCGCGGCGGCGACGCTGCGCGAGCAGGCGGCGGGCGAAGAGCGGCGGGCGGTGGAGCGGGAGCACGAGCGGGCGCGGGCGCTGCGCCGCGAGGAGGCGCGGCGCAAGGTCCAGGAGGGGGTGTTCCTGAAGACCTCGGGCACCACGCTCGCGCTCGCGAAATTCGAGGAAGCGCTCGCGCTCGACCGGGACTTCTTCGAGGCCTGGCTGGAGCGGGCGCGCTGCTACAAGGAGCAGGCGCGCTACGAGGAGGCGCTGGCGGACCTGGGGACGGCGATCCGGCTGGAACCGCGCGCGACCGAGGCCTACGTCGAGCGCATCAAGATCGCGATCTGCCGGCGCGACTACGTCAAGGCGCTCGTGGACATCCCGATGATCGCGCGGCTGTCGCCCGGCCATCCCTACCTCGAATGCGCGCGCGGGACGACGGCCTGGATGCAGGGGGACCGGGTGAAGGCCCTAGCCGAGTTCAACGCCGGGGTCGGGCGCAACCCCAAGAGCGCGATCATGTACGCCTTTCGCGCCGGGCTGCGGCTGACCGATGCCGACCCGCGCGACCGGGCGGAGGGGATCGCCGACCTGGACCGGGCGCTCGCGCTCGAGCCGGCCAACGCCGTGGCGCTCAACTTCCTCGCCATCCGGCACCTGCAGGAGCGGAACTTCAAGGCGGCGCAGGACGCGGCGCTGCGCGCGCTCACGAGCGACAAGGTCTTCCCCGAGGCGTACGTGAGCCTGGGGAAATCGTACTTCGGGCTGGGCAACCTGGAGGCGGCGCTGGCGCAGCTCGACGAGGCGGTGCGCTACGGCCCGAACTATCCGGACGCATACGAAGCGCGCGGGGTCACACGGCTGCGCTTCGGGAAGAACGCGGGCGCGCTGGCGGACGGCGAGCGGCTGCTCGCGGTGGGGGGCGACCGCGAGCTCGGGCTGTATTTGCGGACCGTGGCGCTGGCGCGGCTCGGGCGTTTCCCGGAGGCGCAGGCGCTGAGCGCGCAGCACGCGCGGGAGCTTCCGGACTCGGTGATGGCGGCGATGGCGCGCGCGGACCTGCTGTTGGAGCAGGACCGGCTGGACGAGGCGCTGGCGACGGCGCAGCAGGTGCTGGAGCGCAAACCGGGTTCGGCGCAGGCGCTGGCGCTGCGCGGACGCGTGCGGCAGGCGCGCGGGGAGAGCGTGAACGCGCGCGACGACCTGGAGCGGGCGGTGCGCCAGGACGCGACGCTCTTCTACGAGATCCAGGCGACGATCACGGCGCGCGGGCAGCGCGGCGCGCGCAAGGCGGCGGCGCCGCCGCAGGGGGCGGAGGGGGCGCAGGGGGAAAGGCGGGATCGATAGCCGCCGAACACACGGAACACGCCGAATTGACGTTTTGCATGGGCCGGGTGGCGCGGCGATCGACCCTCGACCGCGGCGGGGCGGGAGATGGGGGTGGGGGCGATTCCTTGGGAGGGTGCGGGTGCGGGAGGTATGGGTGGCGCGAACATGCCCTCTCCCCGGCCCTCCCCCGCTGCGGCGGGGGAGGGGGACGATGCGGGTGCGGGCGCGCTGGGGGCGGCGGGGAGGGGGCCGATGCGGGTGCGGGCGCGCTGGGGGCGGCGGGGAGGGGGACGGTGCGGGTGCGGGAGATGGTCGGCCGGCGGGGCGGGCAAGGACCCCTGCCCCAGAACCCCGCCTACGGCAGGTAGCGCTCGATCACCAGCCAGTTCGCCACCGGGGTCGAGCCCGCGGGCAGCGGCGTGGCCGGGTTCGAGAAGGTGTCCCGCACCGGCAGGATGAGGGCCGTCAGGCCGTTCGCCAGGTAGGCGGTCGCGTCGGTCGGCGTATTGCCGCAGCCCACGCGCAGGTTCGGGAAGCCGGTCTTCAAGCGCCGGATCGTCTCGCTCTTGTAGCGATCGGGCGACCAGACGTTGACCAGGTTCACATCCATGTAGAAAGAGCAGCCGACCGGGAACCCCTTGAGCGCCAGCCAGTCCTTGGTCTTGACCGCGAACCGATGGTCGCGCGCCGTGACGTAGAGCACCTGCCAGCCGCGGGCGTTGGCGCGCCGCAGCACCTCGGGCGCATAGGGCAACGTCCCGGTGTCCGCCGGATTCGACGAGAACAGGAAGGAGAGTTCGTTGGTCTGCGCGATCGTCTTGTCGATGTCGGTGACCACGAACCGCGTTGTCGCGGGGAAGGAGCCGACGACGATGCGCGCGGTGTTGCCTTCGAGAATGCTGCTGGAGACCTGGGCGCTCAGGATGGTATACCCCACGCCGGTCGGCACGTACCAGAACGAGGCCAGGCCCTCCCCCGCGGTGGTCGCGCTGCCGAGATACGTGCTGCCGCGCCACAGCTTGACCGTCCGCCCCTTCATGGTGGGCTGCAGCCCGAACGGGTCGCGCAGGGCGACCTTCACCTGCACCAGGGCGGCCACGCCCGGCCGCGTCAACACGTCGAACCCGGTGACCTGGGCTGCGAGCTTGATCGAGGCCTCCGCGCGCGCGCCGCCCAGCGCCAGCGCCAGGGCCACCCCGCCGACCAGGGCCACCAGTCGGTGTCGTACGCGCATGAAACACCTCATTACAGGCCGCAGAAACCGTTCACCGCAACACCCATCCTGATCCCAGGGCCCTCCGGAGTTCGATCACCCGCATCCTTTCAGCAAGTGCCGGGCCGTACGCGAACGGGTTTTGCCGCCATAACTCCTATCATGTGCGACGATTACGCCGGGGTCGCGGGGGACAAGCCGGAGTGGGTCGCCAGGAAACGTGCGCAGGTGTTCGGCAACCGATCAGCGAGGGGGGGCGGGGGGGGGCAGCATTGCCTGGCCGCGCGCCCACGGTCGTCCTCGTCGTCGTACTCGTACTCGTACTCGTACTCGAACGCCCAGGGCATTCGAGTACGAGTACGAGTACGAGTACGAGGACGAGTACGAGGACGAGGTCGAGGTCGAGCGAGAAGATCGCTCGCCTCAGCCGGAGTCCAGCCACGCCGAGTGTGGGCCACGATGAGCACCCCGGGGTGGGCCGGCCGGTGCCGCGTGCGCCCTGCCGCTA
>JACRIP010000450.1 GCA_016220045.1 Planctomycetota bacterium | reverse complement strand
TGCGCTCGCCTTCGTTGATGCCGAGGGTGATGCCCGAGAAGAGGAGCCGCATGCCGTAGGTCTTGGCGAGGTTGCGGCCGGTCAGGAGCATGCGGACCTCCGCCGGGGGGCGAGTGCGGATGGTGGAAGGCAGCGCGTTCGAGCCTGAGCATCCTACCAACCGCGGCCCTTCTTTGGAAGCAGGCAGGTTTGGAAGTTTAGCGGTTTGGGAGTTTGGAGGTCAGCGGCCGCTCGACCGCCGCCGACGAGGTTTGGAAGTTCAGGGGTTTGGGAGTTTGGAGGTCAGCGGCCGCTCGACCGCCCTCAACGCAGTCGAACTGTCTTTCAAACCTCTTGCGAAGCAGGCAGGGGACTCGGGAGTCCCCCGAAACCTCCAAACTTCTAAACTCCCAAACCCCCAAACCCCGTCCTTCCGATCCCGAGGAGATCGCGTTGCGCGGCTATTCGGGGTCGGTCGGCGGGCGTGCCCCCGTCATGCGGGCCGCGCCGCAGCCGCAGCCGGCCGGGCAGATCGGCAGCACCCGGTGCGCGGTGGGGAGGGAGAGCGTCGCCGGGTCCTTGCCGGCGCGCACCGCCTGGTCGACGTAGCCGAGGAGCGCGACTTCCAGGCGCGCGTCGCGAATCCCGGTGAGATCGCACTTGGTGCGGGCCGCGTACGGCTCCCAGAGCGCGAGCCACGCGCGCACCTCGGCCGCGCGCGCCGTGCGCTCCGCCGCGGTCATGCGCAGCGGGTCGGACGTCGCGGCCGGCAGGCTTACGCGATCCGGCCCGAGTACGGTGATTTCCCGGGCATGTCCGTCGTGGAGCTGCGCGATGGCCCGGCGGGCCTCGGCGCCGACCGCGCCCGCAGGCCCTGCGAGCGCGTGCAGGATCGGCTCCAGGAAGCGACCCTCCCGCAGCAGCGCCAGCCGCTCGTAGTCGAGAAGTAGCTGGTCGCCGCGGGTCAGCGCCGCGGGCAGGGACGCGAGCGCCGAGCCGACCGCCGACTCGCGCCCCTCGTCCAGGACTTCCAGGCGGCCGACCATGATGCGCAGCAGGTTCATCGGCGCCGGCGCGATCTCGAGCGGCAGGAGCGCATCGGTCTGGCGCTGCGGCATCACGAAGAGCACGCGCACGCCCGGCGTGAAAAAATAACTCGCATGCCAGGTCCGGCGCATCGCGCGCGCCTCGGCGGCGAAGAGTCCGGTCGCCGTCAGGCTCTGTTCCAGGCGCTCGCCCAGCTCGTCGGCGAGCGCGAGCAGGGGCTTCTTCCCCTGCTCCGGCGTTGCATGGAGATCGACCGTGCGTCGTTCGCCCGGTTGGAGCGCGGGCACGTAGACGAAAGAAGCGCCGGCGGCGAAGGGGTCGGAGCTGAAGCGGCCGCCGACGGTCCAGGGCGGGACGTTCATGACGTAGACGTGTTCGACGCGATCCGGTCCGCGGTTTTCGAGGGTGACGACGTGGTCGGAGGTCTTGCTGACGGAGTGGGCCGCGGTGACCGGGCTCGGGAAGTCGGCGAGGCCGCGGTAGAAGAGGTACTTTTCGGTCTGGGGCGCGGCGCCGGGGGCGTCGGCCGTGCCGGCGCGGGTGCGGACGTAGGCGGATTCGGTCTCGCGGGCGAATTGCCAGATGTGGCTCGCGGGCACGGCGGGCAGCGCGGCGACGAGCTCGGGCGTGGCCTCGCCGGCCGGCACAAGGTCGAGAGTGCCCCAGTCGAGGAGGCCGTCGGCGAGCGCCGGGCCGGTGTGCGGAAAGGCCGGGGCGTCCGCCGCGACGGCCGGATACCAATGGGTGAAGATCCCGTGCGGGTAGCGGACCTTGACCGAGACCTTCATCGGGCGTTGCGTGTAGAAGTAGGTGACGGGCGTTTCCATTTTCTGGGTGACGCCCGCGGTGGCGCCGAGCGGCTCGGCGAGCAGGGCGTCGCGCAGCCCGTAGCGCACCGGGCCCCAGGCGCCCCCGCGCGGGACGACGAATTCCGGCAGGTCCACGTCGTCGCGGTGGACGCCCGGGAGCTGGCGACCATCTGAAGAGAAGACCGACGTGAAGGTTCCCCATTCGTGGACCACCAGGCCGCAGCCGGCGTCTGCGGGGAGTGCCTGATAGGCCAGAAGTGCGAGTCCGGCCGCGACGGCGGCGGACAGGGCGATGAACGTGCGGCCCCGGAACGCGGGACGGATCATGGCGGATGCCCTCCCCGGCAAGGGTGGGTGATGCGGCGCTCGGCGCATGCGGCGGGCAGTCCGCCGCGGCCGGCCGGTCGGGGGTAAGCATCCCGAATGCCCGGGGCCGGCGGGCCGCTGCAAGTGGCGGTCTCGGCGCGGCTTGGCATTGTCGGCTGGAGGGCCGGGCGGCTCGGAGGTGGGCGCGGAAAGCGGCGGTCCGCCCCTCGCCGTGGGGAGGGAAGGGGCACGCAGGGACCACGCGAACGACCGCGTCCGCTACGGCAGGTCGGCCTCGTACTCGATCTGCTGGCCCGCGACGAGGCGATCGCACTCGATCGCGACCGTCGGCGCGGCGCCGCCGGAGGGGACCGAAAACTCGCGGCTGCGGCCCGGCGCCAGGCCCTTGAGCGAGCCCGGCGCGCGCACGCCGTTCACCGCCACGTAGGCGTCGGCGTACATGGGCGCGACGCCAGCGTTCGTGATCGTCAGGCGGGAGGCCTGCGGTCCCGTGCGGAAGGCGACGATCTGGAGGCGGTAGCCGCACGCCATTCCCGCCTCGAGCAGCCGCTCCGGCGGGCGGTGGTTCGGCTGGTCGTTGCCGATCACGAACGAAAGGTGGAACGCGCGTGCGGCGGCCTCGAACGGGACGCCGTGCGGTCCCGCGGGCGCCAGCGCTTCCGCCTGATCGTGCTCGCTCGCATAGCTCAGTTCGCCGCCGGCGGGCGCGCGCAGGTAGCGGTCGCCCCCGAAGAACGCCCAGTTCAACCGGTTCACTTCCGCATGCTCCCGGCACAGGAGCGAATCGTCGAAGGTGCCGTAGGGCAAGTCCAGGAGCGCCCGCCGCGCGGCGAGCGGCGAGACCTCGCCGTTGGCGGCGTCGATCGAAATCAGCCAGGGGGTTTCCCGGAAGGCCGTCGCCAGGTGGCGCAGGAAGCGCTCCTGGTAGGCGTGGTCCGGGAAGGTCTCTCCCAGGATCATCGGCCCATCGTAGATGTGGTATTCGGCCCACAGGCCGAAGCCGGTTTCGACGAAGGCCAGCCGCGGATCGCGGTCGTACCGTGCGGCGAACCGCCCGTAGAATTCGAGCAGGAACCGCTGGAGCTCCGGGTGCGACCAGTCGGGAAAGCCGGTGGGCAGGCCCTCGCTCTCTGCGGTCCTTTCCCGATAATCGGGCAACGCCTTGATGTAGGCGGGGATCGTGGTCGGCCGGCCCGGGTAGGTGTCGTGGAAGCGCAGGATGGCCTGGTGACGCCGGCGCGCGATGGGCGCGAGGACGCGTTCGACGGCGCCCCAATCGTACTCGCCGCGACGGGTGGCGACGTCGTCGTATCTCAGGTAGGCGAATTCGAGTTGGATGGGGGCGCTCGCGGCCTGATCGGAGTCGTGCCAGAGGACGATCCCGGTCATGGGCTGGACGTGGGTGATGCGGCTCTGCAGGGGCGCCGGCCGGAGTCCGTCGTCGCCCGGGCCGTCGCCGGCGAGGAGGGCCGGCCGGGCGCAGAGGGCCAGTCCGCAGAGCGCGAGCGCGAACCCGAGGGCCCGGGCCTGGGAGCCGGATTTCCTGCGCGGCGGGCGGGTGCCTTGGGGCCCCGACAGTTCGCGGTGAGGCGAGCAGAGCAAGCTCACGTTGGCCTCCTCCACGTCGTTCGCGTGAGTGACGCGCGCGTCCTTCGGCGGTTGCGGCAGGACGGCTCAATCGAGCGGATGCCGCCAGCGCAGGCCCGGGAAGCGGGCGAAATCGCGATCGGTGGTGATCCACTCGGCGCCGTGTTCCATCGCGAGGGCGGCCAGGAAGGCGTCCGGAACCAGGTTGCCGGACGTCTTGGCGGAGCGACAGAGCCGGGTAAAGATCCCCCAGTGGCGGGGGCCCGGCGCGAGGGATACGGCGCCGGGGGAGGACCGCAGCTCCTCGATGAACTTGAGGGCAGTCTCCAGCGGCGTCGGCGGCGAAAACACCCGCGGGTGCGTGAGGATGCGTAGTACCCCTGAGAGCACCAGATCGGAGAGGCCGAAGGTCTGGTTGGAGTCCACCACTCCTTGGAGCCAATCACGGTAGCGCGTGTGGTCTGCGGCATCTGCGCGATGGGCATAGACCAGAACGTTGACGTCAGGAACGATCACCGCGCTCCTCCATCAGGTCGAGCAGCGCAGCGCCGTCGTCGAGGTCAACGCCCGGTTGCAGGCCCCGGCCCTTGAAGGTCGTGATGCGGACGCGATGCGCCGGGCGACCGGCGCGCCGCCGGGCCAGGACTTCCCGCAACGCGTCTTCGATGACGGCGCCGAGGGAGCGGTGGCTATCCGCCGCGAAGCGTTTGAATTCGGCAAGCACCTCGTCGGCGACCTGAATCGTGGTCCTCATGCATCAAAGCATAGACACACCGCATCAACGTGTCAAGGCCGATGGGTGCCGGTCCAGTCTTGCGTCTCGATCGTACCGGCTGCACGCACCGAAACCAGGGCCTCCGTCGTACTCGTATCTCGTACTCGTGCTCGTACTCGAATGCCCTGGGCGTTCGAGTACGAGTATGCGTACGAGGACGAGAACGACCGGAGCGCCATCATGCCGCCCACGTGCGCCGACTGCTGCGGCACCGCACTCAGCCCCGCCGACGGTCCATTTTCTTGCGGCGCTACCCGGCCGTGGATACACTCTCCGCCCATGAACATCCTGGTCATCAACTGCGGCAGCACCACCGTCAAGTACGAGGTCTTCGTCGTCGAGCGCTCCGGCGCGGCGGGCGGCGCGGACGCGCGCCTCATCACCTCGCGCGCCGCCGGTACCGTGGAAACGCGCGCCGGCCACGCGGCCGCCGTCCGCGGGATTCTCGCCGGGCTGGCGCGCCGCCCCGATGCCGTCGGACATCGCGTCGTCCACGGCGGCGCGCGCTTCGACCGACCCACGCGCATCGACGCGAGCGTGATCGCCGCCGTGCGCGACCTCGCGGCGATCGCGCCGCTGCACAATCCGCCCGCGCTCGCCGGCATCGAAGCCGCCGCCGCGCTGGGCGCGCCCATGGTCGCGGTCTTCGACACCGCCTTTCACCGCACGCTGCCCGAGCGCGCCTGGCGCTACGCCCTGCCGGCCGACGTCACGGAGCCGCGCGGCATCCGGCGCTACGGTTTTCACGGGATCTCGCACCAGTTCGTCACCGAGCGCTACGCCGCGCTCGCGGGCGTCGCCGAACCCACGATCGTCACGCTGCACCTGGGCGGCGGCTGCTCCGCGACCGCCGTCGCGCGCGGCCGCTCGGTCGATACCTCGATGGGCTTCTCGCCCACCGAAGGCCTCGTCATGGCCTCGCGGTCGGGCGACCTGGATCCGACGGTCGTGACCACGCTGGCGCGCGCCGGGGAATCGCCCGCGGCGATCGACGCCTTGCTCAACCAGCGCTCCGGGCTGCTCGGGCTGGCGGGCACGACCGACATGCGCGAACTGCTCGCGCGCGACGACGCGGCGGCGCGGCTGGCCGTCGAACTTTTCTGCTACCGCGTGCTCAAGGTCACCGGCGCCTACCTCGCCGCGCTCGGCGGGGCGGAGGCGGTCGTTTTCACGGCGGGGATCGGCGAAAACGCCGCCGCCGTGCGCGGGCGCGTCTGCGCCGGACTGGCCTGGGCGGGACTGGAGCTGGACGAGGAACGCAACCGGCAGGGCGGCGAGGGGCGGATTTCCACCGACCGCTCGCACCTCGCCGCCTGGATCATCAAAACGGACGAGGAACGGCTGATCGCGCGCGAAACCGCGCGCGTCGTGGAGGGCTCGACACCATGAGGAAATCCGCAACGCAGGTGGGCCGGGGCGCCCGGTCGGCGAAGGCGACGAAGGCGGGTGCACGGCCGGCGAAGTCCGCGGCGAAGCGGCCCGCGCCGGCCCCCGCGGGGAAGGGCGGCGCAGGTCGCGTCGCGGCGGCCTG
>JACRIP010000456.1 GCA_016220045.1 Planctomycetota bacterium | reverse complement strand
GGTTCCGAACCCATGGTTTTGGCGTAGACAGGACACTAGACCGATCATGACCTGCGGGGGGATCACGGTAGGCACTGCTCCGGTATCGACCACGGCCTCGGTGATGACCTGGCGGACCTGTTCAAGCGGGATTTCGCCCCTTCGGTACCGTCCCTCGTCAGAGGCATTCACGAGCCGCACCCGTACCCGCACCTCGCCCTTCGTTCCCTCCTCGGCAGACTGCGGATGCGATTCCAGGTGTCGGATCAACTCGCGCGGGATGGTCTTCATGGCGCTACTCCGCACTCGAACCTGACCTCATTGGATCACCTGCTTCGCGCGAGATCAACTGCCCGGGAACGCCGCACTGGGCCCGGTTCAATTCCCAGGCGACGCCGGCGCGAGGAGCATCCACAGGCCGATGCCGACGAAGAGCAGGGCGGCGGCGCGACGGATCCAGATCTCAGGGATCACCCGGAGCAGCGCCGAGCCGAAGAGGACGCCGACCAGGGTCACGGTCGCGAGGGCGAGCGCGGCCCCGAGGAAGACCGAAACCGGCTTGCGCGTGGAGGCGGTGAGAGTGATGGTCGCGAGCTGAGTCTTGTCGCCCAGTTCGGCGAGGAAGAGCGTGGTGAAGACGGTGGCGAAGGTCTTGGGGTCGAACCAATCGAACATGGCGGGTGGCCTCACGATGGGAGGGAGCGGAGATTCGTGGCCGCCCCATCGTGGCCGACCCGGCAAGGGTTGCCGGCCATGCCACCATGGAGCGGGCACCAGGCCCGCCCCTATCAAGACCCCGGGTTCTGCGAGGTCTACCCCCCCAGCCACGCGCGAGCAAGGCCGAATTGGGCCTGGTTCAAGTCGGCCGCAAAACGGGGACACGATCCTGAATTCCGGCGACGTCCCCCGATGGTCGCAAGCCCAAGCAGGAATTCAGGTCATGTCCCCGTTTTGCTCCGCCTGAGCGGGCCGGTTGTGTTACCCCGCTTTGAACCAGGCCCCGATTTGCTGGAGTTTCTCGGCGATCACACGCGCCACGCGTCCAGCTCGCGGCTGAAGTACTTCAGGCGGACCTTCTTGTACTCCTTCACCGAGAACAGCCGGTCGTGGTGCGCGATCCCGGTCCGCTCCGCGATCTCGCGCAGCACCGCGTCACACTCGGCGGCGTCGCGGCCATGGACCATGGTGAACAGGTTGAACGGCCACTGCGGGAAGGTCGGGCGCCGATAGCAATGGCTCACCGCGCGGAAACCGGCCATGAGCGCGCCGAACTCGTCACAGCGCTCGTCGGGTGCGGCCCATACGCCCATGACGTTGGCCTTGAAGCCCGCGGCACGGTGGTGCAGCACGGCGGCGACGCGCCGCAGGATGCCTTCCTCCGCGAACTGTCGGAGCTGGGTGAGCAGGTCGCCGACCGGCAGGCCGACGCGCGCCGCGACCGGCGCCCAGGGCTCGGGCTCGAGCGCGAGCGGTTCCTGCGCCTCGCGCACGATGTCGATTTCGCGTGCGGAGAGACGGCGGGGTGGGGCCGCTCCCCCACCGCCCACGGCGGAGGCCGAGTTCGCGGCCGCGACCGCGCCTTCGTCCGCGCCCCCCTCTTCGCCGGTGACGTCGAGCTTGACGCCCAGCTTGTACTGGCGCAGCATCGGCAGGAGCATCGCGTCCAGCGCGCCGGCCTTGCGCGCGAGCCCCGCGACCGCCGCGGCGAAATCGACGCCGGGCGGCAGCGCCAGCGTGAACCACAGGTTGTAGGCGTGCGCCCGGCCGTAGTTGTGGCTGACGCCCGGATGGCCGCTCACGGCGGCGCCTGCGGCATCCACCTGATCCGGCGGGACGCGCAGGGCGCAAAGCGCGCTCTGGTAGCCGAGCCGGCGCGTGTCGAAGATCGCCCCGAGCTGCCGGATCACCTTCTCCGCCTTGAGCCGGCGCAGCGCCTCGAGCACCTCGGTCTCCCCCGCGCCGAGGCGTCGGGCAACCTCCGCGAACGGCCGCTCGGCCAGCGGAAGCTCTTTCTGGATGTCGGTCAGCAGCCGCTTGTCGAGATCGGCGGCGGCGAGCAGTTCGGACATGGTCACTCTCCTACGGCGTCCACTGGAGCCGGAGCCTCCGTCGTCGACGCGTGACGAGGCGAGGCGAAGTGCTGCGCTTGCGGAGGCAGCGGGCAGCCGGCCTGAAGGCCGGCGACGAACCCGGGCTGAAGCCCGGTACTACAAGCTCCACTCGCGCTCATCGGCGCACGCGGCCCGGCCTACGGCTCGTCCGTGTCCTCGCCGACGCACGCCGCGCCGTCGTCGCTCGGGAGGTCGAAATGCGAGGCGACCGGCGCGCCCACCGGGATCGGCTCGCCCATGCCCAAGGTGAGGAACTCCGCGCGCAGCCAGGCGGCGAGCAGCCGGCCGAGCGCAGAGTACAGCCGCGAACCGGTCTTCTCCACCATGCGCAGCCCCAGGGATACCCCCCAGCGGCCGAGATGATCGAGCAGGAAGCGCTCCTGAGCCGAACGACAGACGGCGGCGGGTTCCTCGAGCCCCTCGCGCCGCGCCAGCGCTTCCTTTACCACGAGCAGGTACATGAACTCCAGTTCGATGTGAATCGCATCGGCCCGCTCCGCCGCGCTGCGCGAGACCCGCATGCCGAAGGCGTTGTAGAAGCCGCTGATGTCGCCCAGCTCCGCGGTCTGGCGGAAGACCTCGCCGGCGGTGAACTCGGTCTCGTAGGGTGGATACTCTTTCGGGATCGTGTGGCCGAAGATGGTCACGTATTCGGATTCCATTTCGCCCGGGGGCAGGGCGGCCAATGCGGCGGTCGCCTCGCCCGCCGCCGCCGCCAGCTCCGCGGCGCGCTCGCCGGTCACGCCGGGGAGTTCCGTGAAGGCGTCCGGCTCCGGAATGCGGCGGGCGCAGGCCTCGCTCTCCGCGCCGGGATAGCGCAGCGCGTCGGCGAGCCAGCGGTAGATCGCCGCCCGCTGCGCCTGGACGCAGTCGTCGAGCGCGCGTGCGGGCGCGGGGGTCGGGTAGAGGGCGGTGCTATCCATGGGGCGATTCCCTTTCGCGGAAGATCAGATGGAATTCGCGTGCTGCGCCGGGCGCACCATGAAGGGTTCCTCGACCGCGACGCGGAAGAGTTCCTGGCCCTCGTGGCCGAAGGCGATCACGGTGTCGTTGTAGAGCTCGAACTTGCGCCCGCGGATCGTGGTCTCGAAGACCTTCTCGCCGGGCTCGATCTCGTAGCGGAAGATGATCCGCTGGTCGCGCCGGAAGAGCTGGAGCACGGCGAGGGTCTCGCGGTCGGGGATGGTGTACGCGTCGATCGCCGCATCCACGCCCGGGCCGAACATCTGGCGCAGGTAGCCGCGCGGCGCCCAGCGCGGCGGGATGTAAAAGCCGTTGGGCTCGGTGCCGAACTGCGGGTAGAGGGGCAGGGCGACCTTGGCGATGTGAATGAGGTAGTAGAGGGGGTTTTTCCGGTCCTCTACCCAGCGCCCATCGGGCCCGAGGTTGACGAAACCCTGGAGGCGGATCTGGCCGACGCACGAAGCCATGCAGCGCGTCTCGGTCGGCACGCCGCCGGTGATCGGCTCCTTGCCCTCGACGCGGGGGAAACACCCGATGCACTTCTCGCTCACGCGCGTGGTGCCGTTGTACATCGGCTTCTTGTAGGGGCAGGCTTCCATGCACTTGCGGTAGCCGCGGCAGCGCTCCTGGTCGATGAGCACGATGCCGTCTTCCGGCCGCTTGTAGATCGCCTGCCGCGGGCAGGCCGCGAGGCAGGCCGGGTAGGTGCAGTGGTTGCAGATGCGCTGCAGGTAGAAGAACCAGGTCTTGTGCTCGGGGAGCTGGGAGCCCGCCGAATTGATCTGGTTGCGCACGCCGGCCGGGCCGACCGCCGTGTCCTCGTAGAAGTTGGGGTGGCGCCACTCGGCCTCGGTCGGCAGGTAGCCGACGGCGACCTGGCCGCCTTCCGGTCCGATACGCTTTTCGGCGGCCTCGAAGATCGTCTTGCCTTCGAAGACGCCGTAGGGCTTGCCGGGCTCGGGCGGGGCGCCGTTCCAGACCTGCGCGCCGGGGTTGGTCTCTTCCATCATCGAGAGCAGCTTGACGTCCCAGTTCTGCGGGTAGCCGCCGTAAGGCTTGGTTTCGACGTTGTTCCACCACATGTACTCCTGGCCCTTCGCGAAGGTCCAGGTGGACTTGCACGCCATGGTGCAGGTCTGGCAGGCGATGCAGCGATTGGTGTTGAAGACGAAGGCGAACTGACGCGCGGGGTGCTTCTCCTCGTACGGATAGGCCATCGGCCGCCCGAGCTGCCAGTTATAGACCTGAGACATCGTCACTCCTCCGGTAGGGGCGGTATTTCAGGAACGGGAGCCCAGCCGCCAGTCAGCGCTTACACGATCGATCATACCGTCAAGCCATGCCTGGCCGCGGCTCTGCCACACCGAGTAGGTGGCGCTGAACTGCGGCCCCTGGAACAGCCGGACGATCATCTCCCGCGAATACCCGATCAAGGCGTACTCCTCGATCACCGCGCGGGTGAACTCCTCGACGTCGCGGTCCGTGGCCGGCAGCTCGACGCCGACCAGCGCCATCGGGTCCTCGTGGTCGAATTCGTCCTTCGGCATGGCGCGGGCCTCCTACGACGGTTTCTTGACCTGGACGGTGCCGCCCGCCAGGTACTTCTGCATGAATTCGTTCTCGGCCGCGGGGGTGTATCCGGTGGTTGCCGGAGCCCACACGCCGCGCCCCTCGAGCCCGCCGTTCTCGGCCTTGGTCACCTTCACCAGCGTTTCCTTCGGCACCGTGTTGATGCCGTGGTTGTCGCCCTCGAAGCCGAAGAGGAAGCCGGTCTTGGCCTTGGCCTTGTGGAACAGGGTGTCGAGCTGGTGCATCGGCATCGCCCAGTCGCGGGTGATGCTCTGCTGCGAGCCGTAGCGGAAGCTCGCCTGGTAGCCGGTGTTCTCGGAGAGCGCCCGCCCGTCGGCGCGCGTCTCGTGGGCCTTCACGCTGCGCTCGGTCGCGATGAAGGGCGCATGCTTCATCATCACGATGTTGTAGGGATAGCTCGGGTTGTACTTCACGCGCAGCATCAGGCGCGCGACCTTGTAGAAGGGATCGTTCGGCTTCCAGCCGACGTAGGGCCGGTCGGCCGGATTCGCGTCCACGTACACGTAGTCCCCGTCGTTGATGCCGAGGTCGCGCGCCGCCTGCGGATTGACGTGCAGCGTGTGCTCCCCCAGACCCGGCGACCGCTTGTCGGTGCGATAAGGATCGCCGAACTGGTTGTTCCAGATCCACTGCCAGTCGGTGACCTGCCAGGAAGAGTGCGTCGAGTGGCGGGACTTCGGGGTCATACAGTAGAACTGGTAGCCCTTCTTCCAGAGCGGGTTCTCGGTCAGCTTGACCTCGTGCCAGGGCTTGCGCAGGTTGCGCACCTGCCGCTCGCCCTCGCCCATGTGCTCCTCGGGAATGCCGTAGCTCTCGGGCCGGATGAAGGGGTTGGAGCTGACGATCACGTTCGGCAGGTAGGGCGTAGCCTCCGGCCCTTCGCGGTGCACGATGAAGTTTTCGCCGTACTCGATCGTTTCCGGCTCGTCGTTGTAGGCCTGGAGGCGGCCGGTCGCGGTGAAGAAGGGCAGCGAATCGTGGATCTGCTCCCAGAACGGGATGCGCGGGTAGGTGCGGAAGAGGATGAGGACCGCGCCCTGCGCGCCGTACTTCCCGGACATGATGTCGTCGAACTTGTAGCCGCGCAGGGTGGTGCTGCTGTCGAGGAGGCGCTGGATGTAGACCTCGCCCTTGCCCTCGAGCGCGAACTTCCAGTAATCCGCGCAGCGCGAGTCCTCGAGGACTTCGCCGAGCTTCGCCGCCTGTTCGGCGAGAATGGTGAGATCGTCGCGCGTGTCGTAGATCGGGTCGATGCCGCCCTTCCAGATCTGCAGGAAGGGGTTCGAGCAGGAGGCGGTGACTTCGTACTGCTTCGACTCCATCCAGGTGTTGGCGGCGAAGACGACGTCGGAGTACTCGCAGGAGGCGGTCATTTCGATGTCGGTGGAGATGATCATCTCGATGTTGGGGTTGACGTTCTTGATCATCTCGTAACACCACTTGGCGTTATTGATCAGGTTGACGTTGGTGTACCAGAGGACCTTGGTGGGGGTGGGCAGGTGGGTCTTGCCGGTGAAACACTTACGCCCGAACTTGGGGGTATCGACGATCAGGGGTTTGTCGCCGTAGTTCCAGTAGGCGACCTCCTCGTCGTAGGTATGGGCGTGGGCGTGGACGTCCTTGCCGTCGGTGGCGGGGTCGAGGCTGGGGGCGAAGGGGTCCTCGGCGATCCAGCCCTTGAAACCGGGGCCGGTTTCCTTCGAGCCCTGGAAGATGCCCGCCTTGTAGTTGCCGGCCCAGGTATAGGAGCCGCCGCCGCGGATGCCGATGTTGCCGGTGAGCATGAGCGGCAGGTAGGTCGCGCGGTTCATCTCGGTGGCGTGGAACCAGTGGTTGATGCCCTCGCCGATGTGGATCGCCGCCGGCTTGATCGTGGCGAGGTCGGTGGCGAGCCGCTGGATGGTCTCGGCGGGCACGCCGGTCATTTCGCTTACGGTCGCGAGATCGTAGTCCTTCAGGTGAATACGGTACATGGCGAAGAGGGGCATGACGTCCACGTAGGAGCCGTCGAGGAGCTTGACCGAGAAGGCGCCGTCGAGCGCGGGATCGAGTCCGGCGGCGTCGAACTTCTCGCCGACGTCGTCGCGCGTGAGCGGCTTCGGACCGTTCGTCTTCCGGTCCCAGACCATGTAGTCGCCGAGCTGCGTACGCTGCTCGGGGGTCAGGCCGAAGATCTTCATGCTCGCGCCGTCCGCGATGTCCTTGGGCGCGTAGTTGGGAATGACGTCCGCGGCGGAGAGGCGCTTGAGGGTATCGGTGCGGACGAGGAGCGGCAGGTCGGTGAAGCGCTTGACGAAGGTTTCGTCGTAGCGGTTCTCGTCGATGATGACGCGGCTGATGCCGAGGAGGAGGGCGGCGTCGGTGGCGGGGCGGATCGGCAGCCAGTAATCGGCCTTGGTGGCGGGCGGGGAGTATTCCGGGGTGACGACGGCGATCTTGGCGCCGCGCTCCATGCATTCGATGAACCAATGGCTGTCGGGGCGCTTGTTTTCCACCAGGTTCTTGCCCATGTGGAGATGGAACTTGGTGAAGCGGAGGTCGGAGAAGTCGCAATCGGCGCCCTGTACGCCGTGGACGAAGGGGTGGCCGGGGGCCTGGTCGCCGTGCCAGGTGTAGTTGGAAAAGAGGCGGCCGGCGAGGGTCTCTTCCGGTTTTACGCCGCGCACTTTCTGGTCGAGGAAGGCGAGGGTATTGGCGAACCGGTACATGCCGTACTTGCCCATGACGCCGAGGAGGCCCATGCCGCCGCGGAACTTCATGGTACGGGTGCCGGCGCCGCCCCAGTGTTCGAGCATTTCGGGGGCATAGCCCTGGGCGAGGAGGCGCTTCTTGCCCTCCTCGCCGGAGTAGCGTTTGGCGACGGCGACGAGGGCCTTGGCGACGTAGGTGTAGGCGTCGTCCCAGGGGACGCGGATGAACTCGTCGGAGCCGCGGGCGTCGAACTTGTAGCGGGTTTTGTTTTCGGGCGTGAGCTCGGGGTACCCGGCGTCGGCCCAGGCGCGCCAGCCCTTGCGCATGAGCGGGTAGCGCAGGCGGTAGGGGCCGTACATGCGGCGCTGGAAGGTGAAGCCGTTGGAGCAGCCGCGCGGGTTCCAGTTGGGCGTACACTTGTTGCCGTAGAGGTCGCCGACGCGGCCGCAGTCGTAGGTCTGCTCGGAGCGGAGCACGATGCCGTTGCGCACGAAGGCGGTCATGCGGCATTCGTGGGTGCAGTTGGGCGAGCAGATCCAGTTGAAGGTGGAGTCGTAGCGGTAGGCGTCGCGGTAGACCTTTTCCCAGTCGCGGCTCGGGTAGGCGCCGAGCGGATTCTCGATCGCGACGGGTTCGAGGCCCCAGAGGCGCAGGGGCGTGCCGAGGACGCCGGCGGCGCCCGCCGCGGCACCGGTCACCCGGAGGAAGTCACGGCGCGAGAAAGCCATCGTCAGCTCCTGTCGTACAACTCAAAGCAGCGACCGCACAAGCCGGCCGTCGCGGTCCATTCGGGGAAATCCTGGAGCACGGCGCGCACCACGCGCGCCGAGGCGGGCGCCGGCGCCCAATCGAACGCCGGGAAGCGGCAGAGCGGGCAGGGCATGCCGGACGTCGGGTGTGCGCTGTAGTCATGGGGCAGGCCGGCGGCGGCCAGGACGGCCGCGGTCTCGCGCGCGAGGCGCCGGATCTCGGCATGGGTCGGGCGCGGCCCGGTCCAGTAGCGCAGAAACAGCCGCTCGCGGCCCTCCTCGGGCAGGCTGGCGTAGAGCCGGTCGAGTTCGGTGCGCGCGCGCGGCGCCGCGCCCGCTTCGCCACGCCCGGCCGCCGCCAGCCGCCCCTCGACGCTGAGCGTCCAGAACAGCCGGTAGCGGTCACGCGTCAGGTTCTCCTCCGCCGGCCGGTCCGCCAGCCGTCCGCACGGCACGAAGGCGAACTCCGGATCGAGGAGGTCGAGGATGCGGGTGAGTTCGACGCGCAGGAGCGCCACCAGGCCGGCCGGTCCGGTCAGGCGGTCGGGGAGCACGCGCAGGCGGACGGCGCGGCCCTTCTCGGCGGGCAGGACGTCGGCCTCCTCCTCGCGTCGCGTCGTGGCCCGGCAGAGGATGAGGCGATCGACGCGGCGCGCGAGCTCGGGGAACTCGGCCAGCCCGGCGAGCACGGCGCGCTCCAGGCCGAGCTGCCGGAAGGTCCGGAGCTGCTCCCGGGCGAACGCCTGATCCCGGGCGCCGCCCGCGGGCATGCGATAGACCGGCTCGAGCGCCGACTGCAAATCGGCGGCGGCCGCGCGGTCGCCCGCCGCCTCCGCGCGGCGGAGCGCGTCGGTCACGACCGCATCGAGAAAGCCGGGGTCGTATTCCAGATTCATCGTCACCGGCCCATCCGCAGGCGATACCAGGTCGAGAAGGCCTTTTGTCCGTTCCGGTCCTGCTGCGCGCCGTCCCAGACGCCGAAGGCGATCGGGACGTCGTAGCCGGCGTCGAACGTTGCGTCGCCCTCGTCCGCGGAGGCGCGCGGCCGGACGAAGAGCACCGTCCAGCGGCCGCTATCCCAGAGCGCGCGGCCGTTCACGTTCTGGGCGGCTGCCGGCTGGGGAGTGAGCGTGCCGAACCCGGCCGCATTCAGGTCCTCCACCGGGCAGCAGCGCGTGCGCTGAGACACCGGGTTGCCGGCCGCGCGCCCCGCGGAGAACTGCTCGTCGAGCACCTGGTCGCTGAAGTGGTAGGTATCGACGGCCATGCCCGGATGCGCTTCGTGCGCGCCCTGCGACCAGCTCATATCGGCCTGCCAATCGGCCTTCCACTGCCAGAGGTTGACCGGCGCGCCCTTGCTGCCCATGCCGAGGTACGGGGCGTCGGGGCCCAGGGCGAATTCGACCGCGGCCGCGTCGCGGAAGGAGTCGGGGGTGAGCGCGGTGAGCTCGTAGGAGGGATCGTTCCACTCGATGCGGACCGCGACCTGGGTATCGCTCGCCAGCGCCCGCACCACGGCATTCACCTGAGCATCGCGCCCCTGGAAGAGCCGGAACATGGGGATTTCGCAGGGCGCGGCCTTGCTCCAGACCGGGGCGAGGGGCTCGTCGGGCGGGATCGGCTCGGTCACGCGGGCCGCGACGATGACGCCGCCTGCGGGGGCCGAGGCGGCGGCGGCCGGGCTGCGGCGGAGGGACTGGACGTAGTGCACGAGATCCCAGCGCTCGGTGTCGGTGACGTCGTCCACGTAGGAGGGCATGGGCGTCCCGTTGAGGCCGGTGGTGAAGCGCAAGTAGAGGTCGCGGTCGGTGTTGCCGCCCACGAAAACGCCGCCGGTGAAGTCGCGGACCTTGATCGGGAAGCCCCAGCCGTCCTTCTGGTTGGTCGAGGAGGGGCCGTCGCCGCGGCCGGTGGAGCCGTGGCACTTGCCGCACTCGAGCTTGGCGTAGACGTCGCGTCCGCGCGCGATCGAGGCGGGCGAGCTGGGGAGTTCCGTGGATACGGCGACGACCTTATCCTGGCCCCACTTCTCGAACAGGTTGACGGCCTGGCCCGCCGCGTCGGTGCGCGCGGTGAGGGACTTGACGGTCGCGACCAGCGCCCGGCGCTCGGCCTCGGGGAGGAAGGCGAAGCTGGGCATCGGCGTGCCCGGCATGCCGCGGGTGAGGGTGTCGAAGAGATCCTGGTCGGTCGGCATCTGCCCGGAGGCGGTGGTGCGGACCTTGAACTTGCCGCTGGTGAAGTCGCGCGGCTTGGGATAGAGATAGACGGCGGCTTTGCCCTTGCCGTCGCCGGTTTCGCCGTGGCAGGGGGCGCAGTGGGTGGCGAAGAGGGTCTTGCCGTCGCGCGGCGCGCCGCCCGCGACGCCCGCGCCGCCCGCCCCGCCGTCCGGGGCGGGCGCCTCCGCATAGCCGCTGCGCTTCGCGATCCCCCACACCACGCCGGCCGCCAGCACCGGCGCCACCAACCCGACCGCCCACTTCCACGACCCGGTCGTGCTCTGCCTCATGTAGCGCTCCTCTTTCACACCCGGGCGACCGCCACTTCTGCGTGGCGGTGCGCCAGCTTGTGGTCCATCAGTTCCTGGACATAGGTGCTGTCCAGCAGGTTGACCAACTGCCGCTGCAGCTTCGCCCACAGCGGCATGATCGCGCAGATCGAACGCCGCTTGCAGTAATTCGGGTTGTCCACGCACTCGCGGATCACCACCGGTCCGTCCACCGCGCGGATGACTTCGTGCACGCTCAGCGTGCGCAGATCGCGGATCAGGTAGAAACCCTTGCCGCGCACGGAACGCAGGATGCCGCCGCGCCGCAGCGCCTGGCAGACCTTCGACAGGTAGAACGGCGGGATCTCCTCGCCATCCGCGATGTCGCGCAGGTGCACGGCTTCGCCCGTCGGCCGTTCCGCGATGAAGAGCAGGGCGCGCAGGGCGTAGTCGGCGGTCTGGCTGATGCTCATGGGTCTTTTCCCTCGCTAAGATGGGTTGGAGGCAGAATCTCCAACGCACCTCGCAAGCCGGATGCCTCCGTCGCAAACTGCGTTCGTCCGACACGCCATACGTACGGGAGGCAAGACGTCCAATTTGCTCCGACACGGAAACACCGTAGCCAATGCACCTAAAGGGCGGATGATGCTTCGGGAAGGAAGTCGCGGGTGGGGACGGTTCGGCTCGTTCAGCCTGCACCGCACCGTGCTGGAATCGCCTTGGGCCTTCAGTTCGCGGGGTTTTCCGCATTTCGGCATCGGAAATTCACCCGTTCGCAAACGGGTGCATTGGCCCCGGTGACTTCCCCACGCCGGGGTCGCCGCGCCGCGCGCTACTTGGCCACCACCGCGGTGATCCCAAGCACACGCCGGAGTTCGGTCAGCACGACGTCCAGCGGCATGCCCTGGTCCCGGCAGGCGTCCTGCAACGTCCAACGCCCGTAGTGACAGACGTGCAGGCCGATTCCGTGGAACAGGTGATGGGTCTCCGGATAGGCCCGTACGATCTCCGCGATGGACATCTCGCCGTTCAGGCGATCCGGACTCGCAGGCTCCATAGACTCACTCTCCTTGACCCAAGCCCTTGACGTGCGCGCAGCGGCTTCGCAAACAAAGTGCCACGCATCCCCTCCCCAACGCCGCGCGGCCGCGGGGGAAGGTCCTCTCCCCCGCGGCCGCGCGTTCGGAATCTGCCGGTCCCGGTCGACTCAGAACTTCACGGAGCACTGCAGGAACAGCCAGTCCATGTCGTCCTCGTAGCCGGTGTCGCCCACGTAACCGCCGGCGAAGAAGTGCCCCCAGCCGGCCCAGATGTCGACGTTGGACCCGACCGTGATCTTGGTATGGAGGTCGATCTCGCTGCCGACGTAGGGGTCGGGCGAGCCCGTGGGCGCGCGCCGGATCAGCGTGCCCGCGGCGCCGTACCAGCCATCGCGCTTGTGATCGAGCCAGAAGTTGTGCCAGTCGACGTAGAGCTTCGCCCACTCGAGCGGCTGCGCCGAGAGCGAGAGCACGCCGTCATGGCCGTTGCGCCAGGAGAAGATGTCCATCAGGCCCTGATAGGCGTGCCCAAAGGGGAAGAGCGGGTCGAAGGTCCCGTACTCGCCGTCGGTCGGGTGCGCGTCGCCCGTGGCGTAGTCGTACTCGATGCCGACGCGGGGCTTCCAGGCGCCGGCGAAGTTGTAGCCCAAGGTCATTGCCGTAGCCCAGGCCGCGACCTCGTCGCCGGCGCGCTGGCCGAGCTGGCCGGAGAACTCGCCGCTGTAGTCGACGGCGTCCCAGCGGCCCTGCAGGCGGATGCCGGGGGTAACGTCCTGGAGGTCGCCCGCGGTGCCGTTCTCGGCGGTGAACTGTTCGTCATGGTAGGCGCGTTCGAAGACGTAGAGGTCGATGACGTGGTCCTTGAGGAGGCCCGTGGCGCTGAAGTAGAGGCCATTGAAGTTGTAGTCCTCGTCGGTGGTCGAGCCCTCGCGCACGAGCGAGGTGAAGAGGTCCGCGCTCCAGGCCTCCTCTTTGTAGGTGAGGCGGAGGGCGTCCCAGGAGCGGCCGACGTTCGACCAATCGAGCGGCGAGACCAGGCGCTGGTCGCCGAAGGAGAGTTCCTGGCGGCCGGCGCGCAGGGTGAACTTCGAGCCGAACAGGTTCTGGAGTTCGAAGAAACCCTGGTGCAGGTCGACGTTTTTGGTGTCGGTAGCGACGGTCGACTCCTCGCCCCAGGTGCGGGAGTCCTGGATCTGCACGAAGGCGCGGACGTTCTCCGCGGGCGTCGCGTCGACCCAGAGCCGGGTGCGCAGGAGGAGGAGATCGTCGTCGTCGCCTACGCGGTCGGCGGCGGGGCGGCCCTGCGTGCCGGGGGTGCGGAAGTCGTTCGGAGCGCGCCATTCGCCGCGCACGCGCACCTGGCCGCCGAGCTTGATGCGTTCCCACCAGCTCTTTTCGGCGGGCTTGGGCGGGGTGGCCAGGGCGGGCGCCGCCGCGGCGGCCGGGGCGGCGCTGTCGCCGGGTTTGGCGGCGGGAGTCGCCGGCGCAGGCGTCGCGGGCGCCGGCGTCGGAGGTGTGGCCGCGCGCGCGGCTTTCTCGGCTTCGAGTTCCTTGACGCGCTTCTCCAGCGTATCGAGCCGCTTGAGCAGGTCCTCATTCGACTGCGCCGTTGCCGGCAGGGGCGCCCAGGCGATCAGGAATGCCGCCAAGCCCGCGGCCGGCCAGAGTCCTCGCATCACCCTCATCCTTCAAAAAAAAACTCACCGGGATCAAGGTCAGGGGGGACGCTGCTTGGCAATCCCTGTGCCGTCATGCAGGCGCAACTGCCGGCCGCCGTGACCCCTGTCGCGCCTTGGACATACGCGATCTTGGACGTCCGGCGCGCGGAGGCAGGTCAGCCGGCGACGCGCAGGATCCCGCTGCGCGGGCGCGGCGTGCGCGTATTCTCGCGCAGCGAATTTATGAGTGACGCGGGTGTCCGGTCTGCGCCGGTCGGAGCGGTTTCACGCGGAAGTCGGGGCGGCCCCACGTGTCCGCCCCTACGCCAGAGACGTATCGCAATTGGCCCATCGTTCCGCCGGAAGAGCCTGTCGTACGAGGGTCGCGCGGGCCCCTCCGCCCGGCGTATTGCGAGATTCGTCTGTAGGGGCCCTCCCTTGTGGCCGCCCCATCGTGGCCGACCCAGCAACGGTCCCCGGCCCCTCCACCATGGGGCGGGCACAAGGCCCGCCCCTACAAGACCGTGGGTTCTGCGAGGTCAATCACCCCTGCCAGGGCTTTCGCAACAGCCTCAGAAGGCGGAACTACCAACGAGCCGGATGGCCGACCTGGGGTGCTTGGCGCCGCGGACGGTCCGTCTGCCTGGGGCGGCGATGAGCGTTGTCATGCTACGGGACGACGATGTTCCTCAGGCCTTTCCCGGAGCGCAGCACGTCCAGCGCTTCGCCGATCCGCTCCAGCGGGAACCGCCCGGTCACGAGCGGCCGCAAGGCCAGCTTGCCGGCCTGCACCATCCGGACCACGCGCGGGTAGTCGACCGGACGGCAGCCCAGCGAACCCACCACCTCCAGTTCGTGGAACATCACCTTCGCCGCATTCAGTTCGAACGGCTTCTCCGAGTACCCGATGACGCACAGCCGCCCGCCCCGCCGCAGCGAATCCACCGCCTGCCCCAGCGTCTTCGGATTGCCGATCGCCTCGAACGCCACGTCCGCCCCGCCGCCCGTCAGCTTCTTCACTTCCTTCGGCGGCTCCACGCCGGCGCCCGCCCGCACCGCCTCGCGCGCGCCCAGCGACAGCGCGGTCTCGAGCTTCGCCGGGTCGAGGTCGACGGCGATCACCTGCCCGCCCACGGCCGCCGCCATCTGCACCACGTTCAGCCCCACCCCGCCGCAGCCGTATACTACTACGCTGTCGCCGGCGCGCACCTTGCCCCGATTGACCACGGCATGGTAGGGGGTCGAAATCGCATCCGCGATGATCGCCGCCGGTTCGAGCGGGATTTCCTCAGGCAGCCGGATCGCGTCTTTCGCCGGCGCCTTCACGAACTCGGCGAACGCCCCGTCGACGTGATTGCCGAACATCGCCATCGCCATGCAGATGTTCTCGCGGCCGGCGCGGCACAGTTCGCAGGCGCCGCAGGTCAACACCGCGGGCAGCAGGACGCGGTCCCCCTCGGCCCAGCCCTTCACGCCGGGCGCGACGCGCGCGATCGTGCCCGAGGCCTCGTGCCCGAGGATGAGCGGCGGCTTCCGGAAGGTCGGCACGTCGTGGTCGAGGTAGTGCAGGTCGGTGTGGCAGAGTCCGCACGCCGCCACCTTCACCAGGATCTCGCCCGGCCCGATCTCGGGCACCGGCACCTGCTCAATGGTCAGCGGTTTACCTGATCCATGGAAGATCGCCGCCTTCATCGTCGCCATGCGTTCGTCCTTTCGACTAGCGGTCCTGCCACACGGGCTTGCGTTTTTCCAGGAAGGAGGTCAGCCCCTCGCGGGCATCCTGCGTCGTCATCACGTCGTTCATGTAGATCGACTCCGCCTCGTCGAGCGCGTTGGCGAAGACCAGTTCGGTGGCGCGCCGGACCGCGCGCTTGGCGGCGCGCAGCGCGGGCAGGCTCATGCCGGCGATCGACTGCGCGAACTGTTCCGCGCGCGCCGCGAACTCAGCCGGCGCGTAGACGTCGGAGATCAGGCCGAGCTGGAGGGCTTCGACCGCGCTCAGGTGGCGCCCGGTGAAGAGCAATTCGCAGGTCTTTTTCGGGCCGATCAGGGCCGGGTAGTGGGCCGCGGCGACCGGCGGGAAGACGCCGAGCTTGATTTCCGGCTGGCCGAAGACCGCATCCGAGGAGGCGAGGGTGATGTCGGTGAAGCAGGCCAGCTCCATGCCGCCGCCGAGGCAGGAGCCGTGTACGGCGCTGACCGTAGGGATCTCGATCTCGGCGAGCAGGTGAAAAATGCGATGGAAGGCGTTCATCATGGTGCTGACGCGTTCGGGGAGGTGGTCGCCGACGTCGGCCCCCGCGCAGAAGCACTTGCCGGCGCCGCGGATCAGGAGCACCTTGAGGGTGCGGTCCCGGTTCACCTGGTCCAGCACGACGCCGATCTCCTCCATCATCGGGATGTGCAGGACGTTGACCGGCGGCCGGCGCAGCGTCAGGGTCGCGACGCCGCGCGGGCGATCGAGGGCATAGTCGACGAATTGATGAGGAGAATCGGGCATCGGCGGATCCCTCAGCGTCGTTTGAGTGTGGAAGTTTGGAGGTTTGGTGGTTTGGACGTTTGGACGGGTGCGAAGATCGGGAGGGAAGGGTCAGGCGAGCAGGCCGCCGTCCACGCGGATGGCCTCGCCGGCGATGTGGCGGGCGTCCTCGGAGGCGAGGAAGAAGATCACCGACGCGACGTCGTCGGGCGTGGCCACCCGGCCGAGGGCCGTGTCCGTCCGCGCGCGTTCCTTCAGTTCGTCCGGCACGTGCGCGGTGAGGGCGGTCTCGACGAAGCCCGGGAGGACGGCGTTGACGTTCACGTTGGAGCGGCCGAGTTCGCGCGCGGCCACGCGCACCAGCCCGAGAATGCCGGCCTTGGCGGCGGCGTAGTTCGCGAGCCCGGCGCGGCCGCGCAGGGCCGCGGTGGAGGATACGGCGATCACCTTGCCCTGCTTGCGCGTGCGCAGGGTCGGCGCCGCGGCGCGCAGGTAGTTGAAGACGCCCTTCAGGTCCACGTCGAGCACGCGATCCCAGTCCGCCTCGGACAGTTCCCAGAGCACCTTGTCGCGCGCAATCCCGGCGCAGAGCACGACGACGTCCAGCCGCCCGACGGCGGCCACGATGCCGTCCACGACCGCGCCCGCGCGCGCGAAGTCCGCCACGTCGGCTTCCAGCGCGCCGCCGCCGCTGCCCATCAGGGCCGACGCCACGCCGCCGTCGAATTTCAGGTCAACGCCGTAAACCCGGTCGCCCGCCGCGGCAAAACGCCGCGCCGCGGCCCAGCCGATCCCCGAGCCCGCGCCCGTGATCAGCACGCACCGTGTGTCGCGCATGCGACCCTGCTCTCCAGCAAAAGTCCGTTGCCGCTACCATGCCAGGGGCGTCGTCGGGGCGGGGGAACCCCGCCCCTACGTCCATTGGCCGTTCGAGCGCCCCTCCCCCGGAGGGGTGCGCAGGCCGCACATTGCAACCCGCCGCACCCTCCCCTGGTCGGCGGCCCGGCCGGCGGTCCGACTCGCCGCCCGTCTCCAAACTCCTAAACCGCCAAACCGCCAAACGGGCGTCGGCTACCCCAGCGGGCCCCCGCACCCCCCACAGAACTTGAATTCCTCCGGCATGTGCTTCGCCCCGCAGCGCGCGCAGTTCCGCGTGTACGGGCCCCACAGGAACTCGCTCGACTTCCCCGCCGCCGCCTTCGCCCGCAGCTCGCCGTAGCGCGCCTTGCGCTTCTCCACGAACGCGCTCATCCCCTCGAACGGCTCCACGCTCGCGAAATGCACCGACAGCCAGTCGCGCGCATGCCCGATCGTCTGGTGCCAGGCCAGCTCCTTCCAGAAGTTCGCGTGCTGCTTCGTATAGCGCGTGCACTCCGGGAACCGGTCCTTGAGCTTCGCCGCCAGCGCCAGCACCGCCTCGTCCAGCTTCGTCAGGTCGATCCGGTAGCCTTCCTTCCCCGCGGCCGCCAGCTTGAGCTGCTCGTCGGTGGCGTTCTCGATCCAGGTCTCGCCGCGCCGCACGGCGGGCACCACCTGATTCACCATCCCCCACTCCAGCGCCTTGCGCGCGGAAATCGGCTCGTTCAGGAAGAGCATCTCGCGCGCGCGCCGGTCCCCGATCGCGAGCTGCAGCCACTGCGTCGCCCCGCCGCACGCCACCGAGCCCACGCTCGTGCCGACCTGATGGATGCGCACGTGCTCCGCCGCGATCGACAGGTCGCACGCCAGATGCGATTCGTTGCCGCCGCCCACCGCCATGCCGTTCAGGCGCGCGATCGTCGGCTTGCCGCTGTTCAGGATCGACTCCAGGTAGGCGCGGAAGAGTCCCATGTACTTCCAGTAGTCGCGCGGACGCTTGGTGTAGGAGTCGGAGTACTCCTTCACGTCGCCGCCGGTGCAGAAGGAGCGGTCGCCCGCGCCGGTGTAGACGATGACCGCCACGGCGTCGTCCCACGCCGCCTCCTGGAAGGCCCGCGCCAGGTCCCGCAGCGCGCCCGTGCTGTAGGCGTTGTAGTTGTGCGGCCGGTTGATCGTGATCGTGGCGACCCCGTCCGCCGTGCGGTACAGGACTTCGTCGCCGGCAGTGCGGGGCTCAGGGGCGAATGCCTGCGTCATTTCACCAGACCTCCGGGCAAGGGATGCGCGCGGGCAGCGGCAGCTTGGGCTGCATGCGCGCGCGGAAATGTCTCAAATACGGCGGTTCCTCGGCGATCGCGAGTCCCAGGATGCGCTCCCGCCGCGCCGCCACGCGCGTCATGACCTCGACCACGTAGTCGAGATGGCTTCGGGTATACACCCGGCGCGGCACGGCGAGCCGCACCAGCTCGTGCGGCGCCGCGACCTGCCGCCCGGTCGCACGGTCGGTCCGGCCGAACATCAGCGTGCCGATTTCGACGCCGCGCACTCCGCCCTCGGCGTAGAGCGCGCAGGCCAGCGCCTGGCCCGGCAGGTCGTCCGGCCCCAGGTGCGGCAGCAGCCGCCCGGCGTCGACGAAGACCGCATGCCCGCCCACCGGTTCCACGATCGGCACCCCGGCGCGCCGCAGGCCTTCGCCCAGGTACGCCACCGAGCGCACCCGATGCCGCAGGTACTCCTCGTCCAGCGTTTCCGAAAGCCCCACCGCCAGCGCTTCCAGGTCGCGCCCGGCCATCCCGCCGTAGGTCGGGAACCCCTCGGTCAGCACCAGGAGCGTGCGCGCCCGGTCCGCAAGGTCGTCGTCGTTCAGGCCCAGGAACCCGCCCATGTTGGAGAGCCCGTCCTTCTTCCCCGAGAACAGGCAGCCGTCCGCGAGCGCGAAAATGTCGCGCGCGATCGCCGCCAGCGGACGCCGCTCCTGACCCGGCTCGCGCGCCTTGATGAACCAGCAGTTCTCGGCGAAACGCGCCGCATCGAGGAAGAGCGGGACGCCGAAGCGGTTGCACAGGCCGCGCACCGCGCGCAGATTGGCGAGCGAGACCGGCTGGCCGCCGACCGAATTGTTGGTCAGCGTCATCAGCACCAGCGGGATCTCGGTGCGGCCATGGCGCAGGAGGCAGTCCTCGAGCGCGTCGAGGTCCACGTTTCCCTTGAAGGGATGAAAGGCGCCGGTGTCGCTGCACTCGGGCGTCGGGAAATCCACGGCGTGCGCGCCCGAGAACTCGACGTTGGCGCGCGTGGTGTCGAAATGCGTGTTGGAAGGGATCGTATGCTCGGCGCCGCCGACGATCGAGAAGAGGATCTTCTCGGCGGCGCGGCCCTGGTGCGTGGGAATGATGTGCTTGAAGCCGGTGAGATCGCGCACGACCTCTTCGAAGCGGAAGAAGCTGCGCGAGCCGGCGTAGGACTCGTCGCCGCGCAGCACCGCGCCCCACTGGTCCGCGGACATGGCGGAGGTGCCGCTGTCGGTGAGCAGGTCGATCAGCACCTTCGCGGCCGGGATGCGGAAGAGATTGTAGCCGCTGGATTCGAGCAGGCGGCGGCGTTCGGCGCGCGTGGTCTTGCCGAGCGGCTCCACCGACTTGATGCGGAAGGGCTCGAACAGCGTATGAAAATGCGGTTCGCCGTCGTCGGGTCCGCCGGCTTCGGCGCGCGCGCATTCGCGGTCGAGATCGCGCAGCACGACGTCTTCGGCGACGTGGGCATTGTGGAGGGCTTCGGCGAGCGAGCATTCGCCGCCGCAGCAGACCGGAACCTTGTGCTCCTCCAGGATGTTCTGGAGGCCGGGCAGGTCGCGCATCAGCTCGACAATGGGTCGGTCCAATTCGGGTCGGCGCGGGGGAAGCGGCGAGTCGGCCACAGTGCGGCCCTCCAGCAAGAGAAGGGAGTCGGGACCGGTGAGAAGCAAATGGCCGTGCCACGGACGGAGAATTCGGGAACGGGGGCGAGAAGGTCGGTCGGAAGGGCGCGGCGGGCGCGAATCGGCCTCCCGCACGCATTCGCCGCCATGGGTCCGCAGCGGCAGGAGGGCCAGTGGGCGGGGTCTGGGACGGGCGGGGGGCGGCGTTGCGGGATTGTCCGCACTGGGCGCGGCATTTTGCGGGCGGAAGGGCGTGCGCTCAGGGTGGGCGGGCGCTGTCGGAGGGAATTGGGGGGTCGGGGGCCTTCCGGAGGGCGCGCGGGCGCGGGGCGCATCGGTCATTTTGGACTCGGATGGTCCTCGGGCATTGCCGTTGCGTTAGGCGGGCCGGAACGTCGATTCTGGCGGTGGAATGCGCCGGAGGCGGCGGGCCGACCGGCGGGAACCGGCCCTGGGGGACCGCACCTCGTTCAGGATGAGGAGGTCCCGATGCTCCAACTCCTCGTGAGTACCGTCGCGGCCGACATCCCGGCGGCGACGGTGGCGACCCCCGCGCGCGCGGAACGATTGTCGGCGCAGCGCGTTCGGCTGACGCAGGCGCTCTACCGGGCGGAACGGTCCGCGCCGACCTGCGCCGAAGCGCACGCGCTGCGGCAGTCGTACCTGTCCCTGTGCTGTACGCTGCACGCGGAGCAGGAGGAGCGGCCGGCGCGCCGCTCCGGAACGGCGGTCGGCGCCGCCGGAGCCTGAACCGAGAACGCAAGAGAATCGGGCGTGTGCCGTAGCCGCCCGACCGACCTAGGCATGCACCAGGAGGCGACGATGGAAGCCGTGCCCGAACTGAGACTGCTCTTCTGGGAGACCACCGCGGGCTGCAATCTGGAGTGCGTCCACTGCCGCCGGCTCGACGTCGCGAAGCAGCTCATGACGAGCGACCTGACGACGGTCGAGGGCAAGGCGCTGATCGACGCGATCGCGGCGGTAGGCAAGCCGATCCTGGTGCTGTCGGGGGGCGAGCCGCTCTTCCGGCCGGACATTTTCGAGCTGACGGAGCACGCGGTCGGGCGCGGCCTGCCGGTTTCGCTGGCCACCAACGGCACGCTGGTGAACGACGCGATGGCGGACCGGATCGTCGCCTCGGGGATTCGCCGGGTGGCGGTCTCGCTCGACGGCCCGCGCGCGGACGTGCACGACGAATTCCGCAAGCAGCGCGGGGCCTTCGACGGCGCGATCGGCGCGCTGCGGCGCCTGCGCGCGCGCGGCATGTCGATCCAGGTCAACAGCACGATCACCCGCCACAATGTCCGCTTCGTGGACGACATCTACCGGCTCGCGCTCGAGCTCGGCGCGGACGCCTTCCACGTCTTCCTGCTCGTGCCGGTCGGCTGCGGGCTGTCGATCGAGGAGTCGAACCAGCTTCCGGCCGACGAGTACGAGCGCGTCCTGAACTGGCTCTACGACCGGTCGCGCGAGAACAAGCTGCACACGCGGGCGACCTGTGCGCCGCACTATTTCCGGGTCATGCGGCAGCGCGCGAAGGCCGAGGGTGTGCAGATGCAGCATGCGCGCGAGGGCATGGCCGCGATGACGAAGGGCTGCCTGGCGGGCTCGAACATCTGTTTCGTGTCGCAGAAGGGGGACGTCTTCCCCTGCGGCTACCTGCCGCTGTCGGCCGGGAACGTGCGCAAGCAGGCCTTCTCGGAGATCTGGGCGCATTCGCCGCTCTTTCAGGACCTGCGCAAGCCGGAGCTGCTCGAGGGCAAGTGCGGGATCTGCGAGTACAAGAAGATCTGCATGGGCTGCCGCGCGCGCGCCTGGGCGGCGACCAAGAACTACCTGGCCGAGGAGCCGTTCTGTTCGTACGAGCCCGCACGGAGCGGTGCGGCGGCGAGTTGAGTGCGCGCCGCACTGCGCGGATTCCGAATTGGGTGATTGGGTGATTGCGGTTTCGGCATGCCATTCTCATCGCCATCGCTGACAATCACCCAATCACCCAATCACCCAATCACCCAATCACCCAATCACCCAATCGAGCCGCCGCGTCCGCTACGCCGCCGCCAACCCGCTTTCGAAGGATCCACCTCCCATGCTCGACATCAGCGTCCTCTACGCCGGTCGCGAGACCGCTTCGCAGCCGCATCGGTACGGGAAGCGCCTGACGCAGCTCCAGCCCCAGGCGCACGAGGAGCACGCGGTCGCGAAGAGCGCGGCGGGGCGGCGGCCGATCGTGGTGTGGAACTGCACGCGCACCTGCAACCTGCGCTGTGTGCATTGCTACAGCGATTCGGAGGCGAAGCGCTATCCCGGCGAGCTGACGCACGAGGAAGCGAAGGCGATGATCGACGACCTGGCCGCCTTCAAGATCCCGGCGCTGCTTTTCTCGGGCGGGGAGCCGTTGACGCGGCCGGACCTGTTCGAGCTGGCGGCGCACGCGCGCGCTCAGGGGCTGCACGTGGTGCTCTCGACCAACGGCACGCTGATCGACGAAGCGGCGGCGCGGCGGCTGAAGGAGCTGCAATTTTCGTATGTCGGGATCAGCCTGGACGGCATGGAGCCGGTGAACGACAAGTTCCGCGGCGTGGTCGGCGCCTATGATCGGGCGATGCAGGGCTTCAGGAATTGCGTGGCGCTGGGGCAGAAGGTGGGCTTGCGATTGACGCTGACGCGCCAGAATGTGCAGGACCTGCCGCAGATCTTCGATTTCATCGAGGCGAACGGCATTCGGCGAGCGTGTTTCTATCATCTGGTGCCGAGCGGGCGCGGCAAAGGGGTGATGGACCTTTCGGCGTCGGAGTCGCGGCGCGCGCTGGACATCATCCTGGAGCGGACTCGGGACTTTGCCCGACGGGACCTGCCGATCGAGATCCTGACGGTGGACAATCACTGTGACGGGCCGTATCTCTATCTGAAGATGCGGCGCGAAGGGGATGCGCGGGCGGGGCAGGTCTACGACATGCTGAAGTGGAACGGGGGTGGGCTGGCGAGTTCGGGGATCGGGATTGCGTGCATTGATTTCCTGGGGAACGTGCATCCGGACCAGTTTTGGATGCACTACACGCTGGGGAACGTGCGGCAGCGGCGGTTCAGCGAGATCTGGTCGGACCTCTCCAATCCGCTGCTGGCGGGGCTGCGGGAGCGCAAGGCGCACCTGAAGGGGCGGTGTGCGGGGTGTCGCTTCCTGGATCTGTGCGGCGGGGCGCTGCGGGTGCGGGCGGACCTGGCGCTGGGCGATCCGTGGGCTTCGGACCCGGGGTGTTACCTGACGGACGAGGAGATCGGGTTGTCGCCGGAGGGCGTGGCGGCGGCGGGGGCGCTATCCGGGGCGGGAGTGTAACGCGACAACCTTCAGAGGCCGGCGAAAACAGGCCCGGCATCGGCGCTGGTCCTCGGGGCCCCTGGGTCTCGCAGGGGCGGGCCTTGTGCCCGCCCCAGGGTGGCATCGCCGGCAACGGTTGCTGGGTCGGAGTAGCCGGGCAGCGCGCCTTCTCCGGCTCCGCGCCCAGACCCGCGCAGAGGGGCTCGATTTCCGCCCAGCTCCCACACGGTCGGCTTGGCCGTGCGCGCGGCGTCCGCGAGGTCATCGATTCCCTGGGAAACGTGCAATCCCCCGTTTCCGCTTGGATCGGATCCGGGCTCGGGATACAATTCATCCGTGGCTTGGCCGGTGCCTGCCCGGACTGTTCCGAGCCGCTTCGGGACGCGCGGCTGCCGAAATGCGGAATCAAACAACGACCCGAAGATCGGCAGGATCCGGACCCAGAGCCGTGCCTGCGCCCGCCACCGGGATTCGCGGAGGGGCGGGCCTGGTACCCGCCCCGCAGGCGCGCGAAGCTTGCTTGCGGGAGCGAGGGCGACCACAAGGGAGGGCCCCTACGACGAATTCGTCGTTGGCGGCCGATTCCGGCCTTGCTTCGGGGCGTTGAAGTCAAACCGGTGAATGCCGGAGAGCGCCCATGACCAAGACGCAGCCTCGATATGGCAAGGATGAGTTTGCCCAACGCGGCGACGGAATCTACCAGAGCGAGATTCTTCCGAAGCTGGCGGCCGGGAGCGCGGGGAAGTTCGTGGCGATCGATGTCGAGAGCGGCGCATACGAGGTGGACCCCGACGAACTGGCGGCGTCGGATCGCCTGCTCGCGCGAATCCCGGGCGCCCAGATTTGGCTCCGGCGCGTCGGCTCCCGCCACGTTCGTCGTTTTGGCCCCCGGCCGCGCTTGGGCGAAGCATGATCACGGGGGTGGTCACACCTGATCGCGAGGCGTCCGTCCAGTTGACGGTGCACAGCGCCACCGGCCTGGAGACGATGATCGCCGCGGTGATCGACACCGGCTTCGACGGTTCGCTCAGCCTTACATCTGCCGTGATCTCGTCGCTTGGACTCCCGTGGCGTGGACGCGGTCGCGCCTTGCTTGCCGACGGCAGCGAGAGCGTGTTCGACATCTTTGAGGCGACCGTGGATTGGGATGGGCAGCGGCGCCGTGTGGCCGTTGATCAGGTCGAAACCTTGCCGCTCATCGGCATGGCTCTGCTTGAGGGGTACGAGTTGACGATTCAGGTCCGCGCTTCCGGCTCCGTCAGCATCAGGCCGTTACCCTAAAGGGCCGCGCAGGTTTCGCTTGCCCCCGGGAACCCGGGCGTACAGCGACCTTGGCGTTACGTTGCGCCCGGGAGTGAGCACGGCTGCGGGGACCAAGCCCGCCACGCGATGGATCGCTCCTGCCGTCCCGGATCCCAGGATCCGCGGTCGCGCACCACCCCGCCCCGCTCACTTCCCCGCCGCCGCCCTCCGATACGGCAAATACCGGGGCTCCCACTGCACGATCGGCGCGCACGAACCCGCTTCCCGCACCACCGCCAGCGCCACCGCGCGCGAGATCCGCCGGATGTCGCGCACCGGCGGCAGCAGCATGCCCTTCTGCAGCTCCGCGTCCGTCGCCAGCCCCGCCAGCGCCCGCGCCGCGACCGTGAACATCCGGTCGGTCACCCGGCTCGCGCTCGCCGCCAGCACCCCCAGCCCCAGCCCGGGGAAAACGTAGACGTTGTTGCACTGGCTGGTCGCCGGGAACGGCGAGCCGCTCGCCACCAGCGCCCGCCCCCCCGTCGCCGCCCGCGCCTGCTCCGCCGTACACTCCGCCTTCTCCGTCGGATTCGACAGCGGCAGGATCAGCGGCCGCTCCACCCCCGCCCCGACCGCGCCCAGCACCTCCGCCGTGAACAGCCCCCCCTGCCCGCTCACCCCCACCAGCGCCGTCGGCTTGACCGTGCGCACCGCCTCCGCCAGCCCCATCGCCGGCAGCGCGTGCGCCCACGGCTGCTTGTGCGCCGGCAGGCCCGCCCGCCCCGGCGTCACCAGCCCCGTCGAATCGACCATCCACACGTGCTTGCGCGCCAGCGCCTCGTCCATCCCCTCCTCCACCAGCGCCGCCACCACCTGCCGCGCAATGCCGACGCCCGCCCCGCCCGCCCCCGCCAGCAGCAGCCGCTCCTCGGAGAGCCGCCGCCCCGTCACCCGCTCCGCCGCCAGGAGCGTCGCCAGCAGGACCGCCCCCGTCCCCTGCACGTCGTCGTTGAAACAGCAGATCCGCTCCCGGTAGCGTTCCAGCAGATGCAGGGCGTTCACCGTACCGAAGTCCTCGAACTGGATCAGCACTCCGGGGAACACCGCACGCGCCGCGCGGACGAACTCCTCCACCAGCGCATCGTACGGCTCGCCGCGGACGCGCCGCGCCGGCACCCCGAGATAGAGCGGATCGTCCAGCATCTCGTCGCGGTTGGTGCCGACGTCGAGGCAGACCGGCAGCACCGCGGCCGGATGCACGCCGCCCGCCGCCACGTAGAGCGAAAGCTTGCCGATCGGAATCCCCATCCCGCCGGCCCCCAGGTCCCCCAGCCCCAAAATGCGCTCGCCGTCGGTCACGACGATCACCTGGATGCCCCGAAACGGCCAGTTTCCCAGTACCTGCGCCACCCGCCCGCGATCCGCCAGAGTGAGGTAAATTCCCCTCCCCCGGCGGTAAATTCGCCCAAACCGCCGGCACGCCAGCCCGACCGTCGGCGTGTAGATGATCGGCAACATCTCCTCCAGATGGTCGAGCACCACCCGGTAGAAGAGCGTTTCATTCCGATCCATGAGCGAAATCAGGTGGATGTACTTCTCCAGGGCGTCCTGCTTGTGGCGATAGTTCTCCATTACCCGCGCCACCTGCTGCTCCAGGGTCGTAACCCGCGGCGGGATCAGACCCCGGAGGTCCAAGTCATCCCGCTCCTCCTCCGTGAAAGCCGTCCCCTTGTTGAAAATCGGGAAGGTCGTGAGGTGTTCGCCCGAAACCGGGCACTCCAGAACCTCGCGGTCCGCGCCGTCGCGCAGCACCCGGAAGTCGTAACGCGCATGGTTGTACATGGCAAGCTCCTTTCTCCGCCCCGACCGGAGCCGCGCCCGCCCCCGGCGTGCGGCCCTCCCCCGGACGGCGGCGCAAGGAGAATGCCACGTCCGGACGGCCTTCGGCGCCCGTTCGCCCGACTCCGGGAAGCGCCCGAGGCACGCGCGTTGCGGCCCTGATTCGGCGGCGGAAATCGGGGGCGGGAAACCGCCGGAAACGAGGCCGTCATGGGCCACATGTCCGTCCGCTCCGGGTACCAGCAACTGGTCGAGCGCCTGAACCGTTGCCCGCAAGGCGCGCCGCCCTCGGCGCTCCTCTACGAGATCCTCAAGCTCCTCTTCAGCGAGCGCGAGGCCGGGCTCGTCGCCGCCCTCCCCATCCAGCCCTTCACCGCCGAAAGCGCCGCCGCCGCCTGGAAACTCCCGGTGGCCGAAGCCCGCCGCGTGCTCGACGGCCTCGCCTCCCGCGCCATCCTGCTCGACGTCGAACAGTCCGGCCGCCCGGTCTACGTCCTCCCCCCGCCGATGGCCGGCTTTTTCGAATTCTCCCTCATGCGCGTGCGCGGCGACCTCGACCAGAAGACGCTCTCGGAACTTTTTTTTCAGTACCTGAACGTCGAAGAGGACTTCATCAAGGCGCTCTTCACCGAGGGCCAGACGCAGCTCGGCCGGGTGTTCGTGAACGAGAGCGTCGTGTCGGGCGAGCTCTCGCTGCACGTGCTCGACTACGAACGGGCGAGCGAGGTGGTGCGCACGGCGACGCACCGCGCGGTGGGTCTCTGCTACTGCCGCCACAAGATGCAGCACCTCGGCCGCGCCTGCGACGCGCCGCTGAACGTCTGCATGACCTTCGGGGACGTCGGCGCCTGCCTCGCCCGCCACGGCTATGCGCGCGAGGTGGACACCTCCGAATGCCTCGACCTGCTGCAGCAGGCGCGGGCGCGCCATCTGGTGCAGTTCGGCGAGAACGTGCGCACCGGCGTCAAGTTCATCTGCAACTGTTGCGGGTGCTGCTGCGAGGCGATGCAGGCGGCGCGGCGCTTCGGGCACCTGCATCCGGTGCACACGACGAACGTACTGCCGCGGGTCGCGGCGGCGGCGTGCAGCGGCTGCGCGAAGTGCGTGCAGCGCTGCCCGGTGGGCGCGGTGGCGCTGGTGTCGGCGGGCGATGCGCACGCGCCGCGGCGCATGGTGGCGCACGTCGACGAATCTGCCTGCCTGGGCTGCGGCGTGTGCGCGGCGGTGTGTACGGCGAAACATGCCGTGACGCTGGTACCGCGGCCGCAGCGTGTGCTGACGCCGGTCAACTCCACGCACAAGATGGTGCTGATGGCGATCGAGCGCGGCAAGCTGCAGGACCTGATCTTCGACAATCGGGCGCTCTGGAGTCATCGGGCGATGGCGGCGATCCTGGGCGTGATCCTGAAGTTGCCGCCGATCCGGCAGGTGATGGCGAGCGTGCAGATGAAGTCGAACTATCTCGACCGGCTGCTCGGCGGGTAACGGAGGGACGGAGGGGTCAGGGGCGAGGGGTCAGGGG
>JACRIP010000455.1 GCA_016220045.1 Planctomycetota bacterium | reverse complement strand
GGGCGGAGGCTCCGGGCGCCACGCGAGCCGCAGCCGCCGCCGTCATGGTGGGGTGGGAGCCGGAGCTCGACACGGAAATGGAACAACGACCCGAAGATGGTCTGGACTCCGACCCAGAGCCGTACCTGCGCCCGCCACCGGGAATCGCGTAGGGGCGGGCCTTGGCCTGTCCCCCGTAGCCTGAGGCGAAGGGGGATACCCGCCCCGCATGCGCGCGAACATTGCATGCGGGAGCGAGGGCGACCACAAGGGTCGCCCCGACGACGAATTCGTCGATGGCGGCCGACTCTAGCCTGGCTTCGGGTCGTTGAAACGGAAAGGTGAGCGTGCGTACGCACCTTAGCCAGGACACGGGTGGCGGGACCGGGGCGCCCGCCGACGCGGCAGCGGCAGCAGCAGCGGCGACCGGGCCGGAAACGGAGGAGCCGGGCGTGGCCGAACGCCTGCGCGCCGCGGCTCGGTATTTTACCGTAGGCTTCCTCCTGCTCGCCGGCGCGGGCGGCGCCGCCTGGCTCGCCTGGGACCGCGACTCGCGCCGCGAGTTGGACGCCGCGCTCGCCGAAGTGCACGCCGCCGGCCTCGACCGCACGACCGACGACGACCTGCCGCACGCGCTCGTGCCGCCCGAGGAGAATGCAGCGACGCTCTACCTGCGGGCATGCGATCTCATTCCCCCGGTCGATGCAGCGCGGCGCCAGGTCCTGTCCGAAGTCGAAAGCAAGTCTCAGCGCAGGTCCGACCGCGGCACCCTGGAGGAGTTGCAACGCGCCTTGGACCTGACTCATCTTCCGGCAGATCTCCTCGCGCGCGCCCGGGCCCTGCCGAGGTGTATCTTTCCGTGCGACGCCGCGACGGCCGCTCCCTGCTACGAGTGCCGCGCGGCTCAACTCGACCATCTCCTGCGCCTGGCAACCGCGTACGGCGTCCTCGCAGCGCGCGCCGGAGATTGTGCGGCGGCCCGCGCTCGCTTCCAGGACGCCATCGGATTGCTCAATGCGCTCGGCTCGAATCCCTGCCCGGCTCGCCGCGCTCATTGGGGCCCGGCGGCTCGGACTATCGCACGCGGACTGCGGCGCCATGCGCCGGCAGAATGGAAGGAAGCGGACTGGGGGGGAATCCTGACACTTCTGCCCGCGGTGGACACACCCCAGAGATTCGCCGACGAAGCAGCGCGCATCCGTATCATTCGCGCACTCCGAGCGGTCCAAGCAGCGGCGATTCCGCTGCTCCCAAGCGACCCGGACGACCCGCTGGCGAGCGGCTGGGTCGGAGCGTGGCGAGAGCGCCTGGGCAGGCCGCGGCTCCGTCGGTTCGCCGCGTTCGCCCTGCGCTGGTTTTGTTACGAGACCGGACGCACTACGCTACCCGCCGTTTTGGGCTGCGAGGGCATCGCGTCCATCGAAGACTTCGAGCGCACGAGCGCCGCCTGGCCGGCCCTCGTCGGCCCCGTCCCCTTCCGCATCCGGTCGCCCTCGATGGATAGCGAGGCACAGGAGATTCTTGCGCTCGCGCGCGCGGGAGTGAACTGGGAGGCGCACCATTGCAGAGCCGGGCGGTACCCGGAAACGGCCGCACCGGTCCGATTCAAGTCCGGGCGGCTCCTGCGCTACGACCACAAGCAATCCGCGCTGGTTCTCGAAGGCGGAGAGCCCGAGACCTCGACCTGGCGCCTCCGGCAATCTCCCTAGCCATGACGCCCGCAGGAACAACCGGCACGCGAGCATCGTCCCCGCCGCGGGGCGTCGTCCGCCGCCAATCTGATGGACTTTCGCCTCCGCTTGGACTAGGATAGCGGCGCTCGGGGAGGGTGCCCCCTACCTCGCTCCACCCCTTCCCCCCGAGCATTACTTGGCCATCGGGAGTTCTCCGCATGCGCCTCCTCGCCTCCCCGACCCCGCCGCCGGCGCCGATCGGCCCCGCCCCCCGAACCTCCCTCCGGCCCGCCGCCGTCGCCCTTTTCGCCGGCGCCGCCCTCGCCGCCGCCGCGCTCCTCCGCGCCCCCGCCGCCCGCGCCCAGTCCGTGCCCGCCGCGGACCGCTTCGCCCGCGACGTCGCCGTCGCCCGCGCCGAGCTCGACCGCGCCATCGCGGCCGCCGGCCTCCATGCCGTCGATGTCGGCCTCCACGTGCGCGAACTCGACGGCGGCGCCACCTTCCACGACGAACTGCGCATCGTCACCCCCGAAAACAAAACCGATCAGCTCCTCCGCACCGCCTCCACGATGAAGCTCTTCACCACCGCCGCCGTCCTCGAAACCTTCGGCGCCGACCATGAGATCCGCGGCCCGCGCTTCGTCCGCGCCCGCCTCGGCAAGCAGGTCCGCACCACCAACCTCACCAGCAACAACCAGCTCGCCCAGATGCTCTTCCTCTACCTGGGCTACAAGCAGGGCGGGAAATACTCCGGCACCGCCGCCGTCAAGGCCCTGCGCGAGTACCTCGACGGCGTCGGCCTCGCCGGCGAATACAAGATCAGCGACGGCAGCGGCCAGTCCTCGGGCGACAAGTTCCTCCCCAGCCAGCTCACCTGCCTGCTTCATCACATGGCCGGCACCACCGAGGCTGCGAACTTCCGCGACAGCTTGCCGCTGGCGGGCGATGCCGCGGGCACGCTCGCCGGCCGCTTCCTCGGCTTCACCGCGACCGAACGCGCCGCGATCCGCGCCAAGACCGGCCACACCTCGGGCGCCAACGCCCTCGCCGGCTACGTGGGCAACCGCTTCGCCTTCGCCATCCTGGTCAATCGCTACGGCATCGACGAGAAGAAATCCGCCCAGTCGGCGATCCACCGCGTCATGGACCAGGTCGTGCGCGCGCTGCTGCGCGCGGGCCGCCCGACGGTGGACCCGACAACGGGGCGCGCGACCGACGTGGACGGCGACGGCGGGGGGACCCTGGTGGGGGAGGGGAATGGGGAAGGCGGCGGCCCGGGCGCCGTGCGCAACCTGGACGGGGTGGATCGGTAGAAGGCCTTAGAGTCGCTCCCGAGGTCCCGCGCGCGACCTCGACATGGCCGACGTCGCGGCGCCGGGTCGTCTGCTTCCACCGCACGCCGCGGCGCCCCACCGGAGCGCCGCCGCCGCTCACCCGCCGGCTGCGGTCGCCAGGACCCAGTAAAACGCCAGGAGCTTCCCGCCGTCCACCACGTTGTGCAGCAAGATCGGCGCGAGCAGGGACTGCGTCTTCTCGTACACGTAGCTCAACAGAAACGAGATCGGCAGCAGCAGCAGGACCGCCACCAGCGTCTCCTTCAGGAGCACGCCCGGGTTGAACGGGACCAGGTCGATATGCCAGGCCGCGAACAGGACCGCGGCCAGCAGCGTGCTCACGCGGAACTTGATGATCCACAGGTTGATCACGCGTGAATAGCGGCGCTCCAACGCCGTCTGAATGAGCCCGCGGGCGAGTGGTTCCTCCAGGAAGCCGACCAGGAAGAGGGAGTGAATCACAAACGAACGCACCAGCGCGTTCGGGCGGTTCCACGCGCGCCAGACGGCATTCTGCTCCAGCAGGGTAAGGTTCTCCTGGGGGGTGTTTGCCGCGGCCACGATCAGGGCGATCACGGTCCAGCCCGCCGTCACCAGCGCCCCGCACAGGAGGACGTACCCCACCGCTGCCCGCGTCCTGCCCGCGGCCAGAAGTCGGCACCCATGCGCCGCCGGGCCGGCGCGGTAGATCCACCGCACGACGGCAAGGGCGAGCAGGGCGGAACCGAGCAGCGCGGGCAACTCCGCGGCCAGCCAGGCGGGAACCCGGGGATCGACCACGCCCTTGCCCACGAACACCCACCGGATGACCGACTGGGTGAGCAGGGCGGAGAGCGCCGTGAGCGCGGCCGCGAAGGCGAACGAGTACCTCCAGTCGCGGGCGACGCCGCCGTCCGCCCCCGGCTCCCGCGCGGACGCCACGTCGACGGGCATGAGGTTCCTCCACGCCGGCTCCACCCGCCAGCGGACTTCGCCCACGCCGCCTAAACGACCTCGCGCCGCCGCAGCACCGCCAGTACGCGCGCGGAGACCTCCGCCGGCCGCCACGGCTCCGGCCGGAACGGGTCCGCCGGGCAGGCGGGCAGGCGGAACCAGTCGATCACCTCGAAGCCCCCCGCCCATGCGTGGCCGCGGAAGTCGTCAACGGTCCACACGCGCAGCTCCCGCCGCTCGGCGTATTCGGTTCGTTTTCCGCCCGCCGTCGCCGTCACGCACAGTTCCTCGGTCACGGTGCGCCGCCCCCAGTCCGGCCCGGCCGCGATCCGCCACGCCGCTTCCACCTCCAGCCCTTCCCGCGTCCGCTTCCAGGCGTGCGGCGCGTCCCCCTCCGCGCCGGGCGCGAAGAGCCTCAGGTCCACAACGTATGCGCCGCGCGCCACCAGCGCCCCGCTCACGGCGTACAGGTGTTCCCAGACGTCGTCCGCGGCCAGGTGTTGCCGGTACGCGCACAGGGTGGAGATCGCCCCGTCGCACGGCCGCGCCAGCTTGAACTCCCGCGGGTCCGCGACCGTGACGTCGATCTTCACCTTCTCGGCGGCCGCGCGCTCCCGGGCATGGCGTGCGAGATCGGGCGAACGCTCGATGCCGACGGCATCGAGCCCCGAGGCGGCGAGCGGGCGCAGCAGGCGGCCGGTACCGCACCCGACGTCGAGCACGCGGTGGACGCGGCAGCTCCCGTGGCGGTTCAGGAGATCCACGTAGGTGTCGACCTCGGGGCCGGGGTCCCAGCCGAAGAGGGCGTCGTGGACCGCGGGCGCGGTCGCGAGCGCGGGAGCGGGAGCGGCGGGGGAGTCGGCCATGGGCAGCGAAGATCCGTACAGGATTGGAAGGGCCGGTCCGGGGCGGAGATGAGCGGCTGGGGTGATTGGGGTCCGGCCGGCCGGTGCGCCCGTGCAGCACCGGTCGTGGATCCGTTCCGCCTGAAATCACGGTTTTGGGTAGGGGCGGACCCCTGTGTCCGCCCCGGGGTGGCCCGGCCAGTGCCTTTTGCGACAGCCTCTGGAGGCGGAACTACGAACGAGTCGGCCGGCGCGCCCACCGGCTCAGGCCAGTGCGCGGCCCCCTGGCCGCCGCCGGGCACGATGGGGGCCATAGTTCTCGCGCCGGCCGAGGTGTGCCAAACTCCAAAACTCCCAAACCCCCAAACCTCGGACCGCCCGTCTACGTCGCTCCCCCCCGCGCGAAGAAATGCTCGTGCAGCGCGTGCGACGCCGGCTTGACCTGCGCGTTCGGGATCAGGAAGGCAAGGTTCACCCGGCTCGCGCCCTGCGAAATCATGCGGATGTCGATCTTCGCCTGGGCCAGCGCGGTGAAGACCTCCGCGGCCATGTTGGGCTGGGCGCGCATGCCGTCGCCGACCACGCAGACGATCCCCATGCCGTCCTGCACGGTCACGTCGGCGAAGGCCGACAGGTCCCTGACCGCGGGCTCCAGGTTCTCGTCGTCGTCGGTGGTGAGCGAGACGCTGACCTCGCTGGTCGCCACCATGTCGATCACGATCTTGTAGCGGCCGAAGATCTCGAAGACCTTCGCCATGAACCCGTGGTGCAGGAACATCCGCAGCGACACGATGTTGATCAGGTAGATCCCGCCCTTGTGGACGATCGACTTGACCGTGCCTTCGATCGGACACTCGCGCAGGATGACCGTGCCCCGCGCCTGCGGCTTGAAGGTATTCAGCACGCGTACGGGAATGTCCTTGCGCACGGCCGGGATCAGGGTGAGCGGGTGCAGCACGCGCCCGCCGTAGTAGGCGAGTTCGCTGGCCTCGCCGAAGGACATCTTCTCGATCGGGATCGCCTGCGGCACGATGCGCGGATCGGCGGTCAGCACGCCGTCGACGTCGGTCCAGATCTGGATCTCCTCGGCGCCGATGGCCGCCCCGACGATCGTCGCCGAGTAGTCGCTGCCGTTGCGCCCGAGCGTCGTGATGTCGCCGTTCTTGTCCTTGCCGATGTAGCCGGTGACGATCGGGATCGTCTTGTCGTAGCGCTGGATATTGAAGGCCATGATCGGATCGGCTTCGGGCAGCGGCGAGGCCGAACCGAAATTCGAGTCCGTCAGGAGGCCGAGTTCGTAGGCGTCGATCGCGGTCGCGGGCAGGCCGGACTGGTTGAAGAAGGCGGCGATCGTGCGCACGCTCAGGCGTTCGCCGAAGGAGAGCACGTAGTCGCGCGTGCGCGGCGTCAGCTCCTTGACCATGGAGATGCCGCGCAGCAGCACTTCGAGCTCCGCGAGCAGGGGCTCGATCGGGGAGTCGACGCCCAGGTCGCGCGCGATCTTGAAGTGGCGTTCGCGCAGGGGGGCGAGGTCGATCTGGCCGTGGAGCGCCTGTTCGGCCAGTCCGACCAGGAGGTCGGTGACCTTCGAGTGCGCGGAAACGACGAGGACCGGCTTGCGCGCGAGCTGCCCGCGGGTGATCGCCAGCACATTGCGGATGCGCTCGGCGTCGCCGACCGAGGTGCCGCCGAATTTCGCGAGGATCATGGGGTGCCTATGTGCGAACGGGAATCGGCGAAGACCGCAGGATCTAGCGTATCGATTGGGTGAATTCGTGATCGGGTGATTGGGTGATTACGGTCTCCGGCACGGAATCCTCTCGACCTTTCAATCACCCAATCACCCAATCACTCAATCGCCGGGCTCAGATGGAACGCTTCCCGCTCC
>JACRIP010000449.1 GCA_016220045.1 Planctomycetota bacterium | reverse complement strand
GAGATACGAGGACGACCGAGGCCGTGCTGCCGCCAAGGTACGCCCGCTGCGGCGACCCAGTACTCCGCGTCACGGGGGCGGCGATCGATAGGACAAGCGCGTCGGCAATGCCGGACATGCACCCGCCCATCCTTGCTTTCTCCCCGCCCCTCGCGTATCTTACCGCCCCTTCGCCGGCCCCCGCCCCTCCGCCCTTCCGCCCCGCCCTCAGGAGAACACCGCATGGCGGTCTATCGCATGAAAATCACCTTCGACTACGACTCCGTGGACGATGTGGATGCGCGCGCGCGCGCCGAAGAGCTCCTGCGCGCCCTGCGCGGGCAGGTCCTGCCTGCGCTCTCGACCCCCTTCACGATCGCCAAGGCCAATGCCGTCGCCGTCGGCGACCGTTCGGACCGCAACGTCCTGCGCGACGGCTCCTGGAAGGCGGAGTAGCGGGCCGGCGCACCTTGACGGCCACGGCACGAGGGCGACCCGGTCGTCCTCGGAGTCGTCCTCGTCCTCGTACTCGTACTCGAACGCCCCGGGCATTCGAGTACGAGTACGAGATACGAGGACGACCGAGGCCGTGCTTTCGATGAGTGCGGCCGGTACGGTCGAGCAGCAAGAACGGACATGCACCCAGGATGGGTGGCGGAGCGTGGCCCGAGCGTTTTCTAGTGGCGGGGGGCGGGCGCGCGCGATAGAGTCGAGGGCGGCGGCGGTGGGCGGTTTGAGGGGCTGCGTGATGGACATGGCGTTGGTGGGGCTGGTCGCGCTGCTCGGCGCGGCGATCGTCCTGGCGGCGCGGGCGAGCGGGGTGCTGCGTCCGCCCGCGTCCCGCACCTGGCGGGTGGCGGCGCGCCGCCTCGGGCTCACCTTCGAGGAGGGGAAAGGCACCTACCAGATGCGCATGTCGGGAGTCCAGGACGGCATGACCATCAAGGTGGACTACCAGCGGCCGCTCCACCGGGCGGGGGCGCTGTACGACGCCACTCCGACCGACCACAATCTCTACTCGGTGTGGTCGGAAGAGATTCCGCAGGATCTACGGGTGATGCCGGAGACGACCGCGGAGCGGAGCGGGCTGCGCCGGCCCGACCTCGAGGTGGCGGACCCGGCCTTCGATCAATCGGTCTTCCTGCGCGGCGTCGAGTCGCGCACGCTCGCGGTCCTCGACGCGGAAACGCGCCGGTTGCTGATGGAGTTCGTGCGGCGCTGGGGCGGCCAGGTCCGGCTTGGGGCGCTGGCGATCGACGACCGCGAGCTGTTCCCCCGTCCCGAGGAGATCGAGGAGCGGGTCCGGACGATGTGCCGGCTGGCGGCCCGGCTCCGGCTGCGCGGACGCTCGGTGCCGGCGCTGCTTTCCCGGAACGGCTTCGAGGACGGGGTGCGGGAGGTCCGCTACCGCAACCTGGAGGTGCTGTTCGAGCGCTATCCGCAGTCGGCGGAGGCGCCGGAGGCGTGCGCGCGTGTGCTCGCCGCGCCGCCGGACGCGGAGTTCCGGCTGCTGGCGGCGCGCGCCGCGGGGGCCGCCGGGCATCCGCACCTGGAGGCGCTTTTCGCCGACCCGACGGCGGGGGCGGAGGTGCGCGCGGGCGCACTGGCGGCGATCGTCGAGCGCTTCCCGCCTGCGCGCGCGATCGAACTGGCGGACGCGGCCTTTTCAGGTGATGACCTGGTGCTACGGCGGGCGGCGATCCGGGCGTATGGGAGCTTGCGCCACCGGCCCGCGTTCGCGGCGGTGGTCGCGTGCGCGCGGCCGGAGCGGAATGCGGATGCGGCGACGCAGGAGGCGATTGCGGAGGCGCTCGGGGATTTCGGGGAGGCGGCGGCGGAGCCGGTCCTGGCGGGACTGCTGGCGGACGGGCAGGCGCCGGTGCGGGCGGCGGCGGCGCGCGCGCTCGGGCGGGTGGGCACGCTGGCGGCGATCGAGCCGCTGACCGCGCGTACCCGGACCGGCGTTTTCGGGGAGACGGACGAGGTGCGCAAGGCGGCGCGGGAGGCGATCACGGCGCTGCGCAAGCGCTTCGGCGTGGAGCGGGCGCAGGCGGGGCGGCTGACGGTCTTCGCGGGGGGGGAGGAGGGCGGGGACGCCGGCGCGCTGAGCGTCGCGCACGATCCGACCGGGGCGCTGTCACCGGCGCCGGAGCGGTCGGAACCGGACGGAGCGGGAGAGCGCGAGCCCATCGCAGAAGGCGGCCGCGGGAGCGCGCCGAAGGAGGTGGCGCGTCCCCGGGAGCCGCCCGACCGGGGATCCCCGCAGGTCGGCGATGCGGGAAGGTAAAGGAGGCACGACGTGTTGACCCATGCAGAGTTTCGCTCAGACCTCTTCCCGTGCAACGGTGACCCGGAGGAGGGGGAGGTGAATCCGCATTGCTGGGGAGAGCGGCTCGCAAAGTACCTCGTGGCCGGGCCGCGCCGCGAAGGCATCCGAGCCTCGGATCCGGCTGCGGAAGACTGGGGCTGGCGCTTTTCGATCCCGAATGAGCAGTTTTCGCTCTGGGTGGGCTGTACCAACTACGAGGAGTATCCGGACGGATACCTCTGCTTCATCCAGCCGGAGACTCCGTGGGTTCGGCGGTGGTTTCGCCGGGTGTCGACCGTGGAGGCAGTCGAGAGCGTGCAAGCGGCGCTGCAGCGCATCCTGTCCCGCGAGCCGGGTGTCCGCGACCTGCGCTGGTGGACGGCGGACGAGTTCAATCGGGGGGGGCGTCCGAGCAACCGGCTGGGGAATGGCTCGCCTTGAAAAAAGCGGCGGCCGGGCGACGTCGCGCGTCGTCCGGCCGCCGGAACATGCGGAGCGGGTTCTCGATGGCCTGATGTTTCAGGAGTTCGCCTTAGACCGGGATCTGCCACTGGTCGTCACGCACGGCCTTGGCCGTCTTGAGCGCGCCCTTGGCGACCAGCCGCTTGTAGTCGTCCACGCGGCGCACGCGCGCCGTGGTGTAGCCCTTGCCGTGCAGCTTGGCCTGGATGACCTCGCACAGGTTGCGGATCAGGCTGCCGCCGCCGGTCAGGATGATGTTGTTCAGCATCGTCTCGACCGCGTCCGTGTCGCAACGGCTCGCCATCTCCTCGATGTGCTTCACCACGTCGTCCACCAGCGAATCGCAGCCGACCTTGATCTCGTTCGTGATGTCCAGGTGCCGCGGCTTGCCGCCCACCAGCTCCGTCACCACGATGCGCTCCGGCGCCTCGCCGACGAAGGAATACTGCTCCTTCAGGCGCGTGATGCGGATCGCCGTCACCGCCCAGTCCGGATACTTGCGGCGGATCGCCGCCGTGATCGCGGTGTCGATGTCGTTGCCCGCCTTGTTCATCGAGGCCATCTCGTTCGAGGTCGGGTAGAAGCCCTGCACCATGCAGAAGTCCGTGGTGCCGGCGCCGATGTCCACGAAGAGCGAGTTGCGGGTGGGATCGACGTAGGTCGGGTCGTCGAGGCGGGATTCGTCGCGGAAGCCCATGGCGGCGAGGAAGGGCTCGGGGACGATCAGCACCTTGCTGAAGGCGCTGGCGCAGCCGGTGCGCAGGTCGTGACACTTCTCGGAGTTCGAATTCGCCGGGCAGCCGATGACCGCCCAGATCTCCTTGGCGCCGTCCGGGTCGATGACGGTGCGGACGTGGCCCATGAAGTCCTTGGCGGGCTCGAAGTCGGTGACGATGCCCTTGATCAGGGGCCACTTGAGGTTCAGGTGGAGGCGGTGCTGGATGGCCTCCTCGCCGAAGAGGACGCGCTTGCCGCGCGGCAGGATGCCGGGGAGCAGGCCGGGCTTCGGGTAGCCGACCACGGACAGGACCATGTCCTGCTTGAGTTCGACGTCCTTGCCGCTCTCCGCCGCGCAGATCACGCTGGTGTTCGTCCCGAAGTCGAACCCGACCTTGACCACCGTGCGCTCGGAACGACCGGTAGAGACCGACTTGGCAACCTCATCACGGGTTTCGACCTTGGCGACGACCATGGGAGCCTCCTTAAACCTAAGAGCCCTGGACCCAGGTGGAACGTGGATGCAGGTAGACCGAAGATTCGACCGCCCGCGGCGCGCGGGCAGGGTCGGGTAAATACCGGGTCAGAGTCAGCGGCGGCCGGCGCCGCTGCGCTGGACTTCGTTGAGCATGTCGATGATGCCCTGGATGTCGTCGATCGGAATGCGGCGGATCTCGCGTTCGGGTTCGGGGGGCGGGGCGGCCGCGGCGTAGGCGCCGGCGGGTGCGGTCGCGCCGGGGGCGACCGCGACGACATCGATCTGTTTGGAAATCTCGCGCGCCAGGGCGGGGGCGTTGGCGCGCATGACGGTGGCGAGGGTGTCGGCGAGTTCGGCGTCGGCGCCGCGCTTGGGGGCGAGGCGTTCGAGGAGGCGGCGGGCGTCGGGGTGGGCCCAGAGGGCGGGCATCATGTCGCAGAGCGCGGCGCGCAGGCGGTCGGACTCCTCGGCCGTGCGCCGGTCCGCGGCGTCGCGCGTGCGCAACTCCTCGACCGAGGTGCCGCTGAGCCGGGCGCGGCGCGCCATCTGCTCTTCGGCCTGAACCCGGCGCATGCGGGCAACCAACGTTTCGCGCATCGGCGTGCGTCCCCCAATCCAAAACCTGCGGCATAAGCTTTATCGGAACGCCCGGGCCGGGACTTTATCGGAATCCGGCCGCGGGGGCGGGTTTTTCCGCGGCGCGGGGCGGGAGCGGGCGCGGGGCGGGGGCGCGAGCGCCGTCGGCCCCGCGCCGAGACGAACGATCATTAGATATCATAGCCTCTATAATCGATAGATTTCTATTGAGTACTTGCAATGTTCGAATCTTGTGATATACTATAGATGAACTGGCAGCGAGCGCCATCGGTCGCGAGCGGAGTCCCTGCGGACAGGAGTCGGCGATGACCACGGGAGCCCAGGCGAGTCCAGGCAGGCGGAGACACGAACGGGCCCGGACCGGGGGACGGCGGGGGACCGCGCCGGCCCCGGGGGCCGCGGTGCCCGCGGCGCCGCCACCGGAATCTGCGGAACCGGCACTGCTCGACTTCGAACAGGCGCTCGCGCATCTCGCGACGACGCGGCCCACGCTCGCGCGCTGGTTGCGCTCCGGGCAGGTGACCGGCATGAAGGTCGGCCGGCAGTGGCGTTTCTACCGGCAGGACCTGGACCGGTTCCTGCGCGGGGAGAGTCCGCGGGTGGGCCTGCCGGTGGCGATCGAGCCCCTGCTGGACGCCTTGACCGCCCGCCTGCTGGCGGCTGGGGGCGCGGTGCCGGCGCGCGCCGGGGGGGCGCCGGTGGCCGGCGCCGTCGACCTGATGGTCCGGCTCGGCGCCGCGCTGCGCGCCGGCAGCTTGCATCTGGAGCCCGCGCAGGACGGGGAGGCGCGCACGGCGCGGCTGCGCTACCGCATCGACGGCGCGCTGCATCCCGCGGCGAGCTTCGACCTGCGCCTGCTGCCCGCCGTGGTCGAGCAGTGGAAGCGGCTGGCGGGCGGCGACCCGCGCGAGACCGCCGCGCCGCAGGACGGGCGGGTGCGCTTCGACCTGGGCGGCGGCGGCGGGCGTCTCGATCTGGTGGTCGGCTTCCTGCCCGCGCTGCTCGGCGAAGCGCTGGTTGCGCGCTACGTGCCGTCGACGCTGGAGGTCGAGTTGGCGCTCCCGGCGCTCGGGCTGGCGGCCGGCGACCAGGCCCGGCTCGAACGCGCGGCGCGCGCTCCCTGGGGCCTGGTCGTGGTCACCGGGCCGACCGGTTGCGGCAAGACCACGACCCTTTACGCCGGACTCAATCGCGCCGTCGGCCCTCAGGTGAAAGCCTTGAGCGCGGAGAGCCCGGTGGAGTGCGTTCTGCCCGGCGTGGTCCAGGTGGCGGTGAACGAGCGGGCCGGACTCGGATATCCGCGCGTCCTGCGCGGCATTCTGCACAACGACCCGGACGTGATCCTGGTCGGGGAAATCCGGGATGCGGAGACCGCGCTCTTGACGCTGCGGGCCGCGCTGACCGGGCACCTGGTCTTCACGGCCCTGCACACTGAAGACGCCGCGAGCGCGCTCACCCGCCTGGCCGACGTGGCGGGCGACGCCTACGTGGTGGCGGACGCGGTGAAGCTGGTGGTGGCGCAGCGGCTGGTGCGTCGGCTGTGCCCGGGGTGCGCGGCGCCGGCGATTCCGGCGGGCGGGGAGTTGGCGGAGGCGCACGGCCAGGCGCGCGCCGGCGGGGTGGAGCCGGACCGTCTGCCCGCGGCGTGGCGGGCGGCCGTGGGCTGCGCGCGCTGCGGCTCGACCGGGTACCGCGGTCGCCTGGTGGTGGCGGAGACCCTCGAGACCAACCCGGAACTCGCGGCGCTGGTCCGGCGCGGGGCGCCCCCGGCCGAAGTCCGGGCGGCGGCGCTGCGGCACGGCATGATCTCCCTGGCCGCGCACGCGGTCCAGCGCGCCGCCGCCGGCGAAACCACCCTCGGCGAGGCGCTCGCGCTCGGGCGCCGGTAGCGTGGGGGAGGCGCGCGGTCGGAGGTGGCGGGTCTCTGCCGCTTCCGCTGCCGCCTCCTGGGCTTGCGCCGGGGCCCGCGTGTCCGATTTTGCGACTCCGCGGCTGCTCGGGCGCTCCACACGTCCCCGACCCGCCCGCCCCCGACCCGCCTCCCGCATCCGTTTTCTGCGGATGCATAGGACAGGCTCCATCCACAGGTTGCGGCGACCGCACCCGGCCGCCGCCGCGCGGCTCCGCGGCGGGCACAGTGCTTGCGATTCCGGGTTTCGTGCGGCGCGATTCAACTCATCCTTGCCGCACACCGAAATCGCGGGACGGTACCGGGAGTGGAAGGAGGACCGAGCCATGAGCACCCTGACGAGCGAAGTCACGCTGCATGCCGGCGTGCATGCCCTGACCGCGGCGATCGGCGCGCTGTCCGCACTGCCCGCCTGGACGGCGCGGCGCGTCGAGCAGGCGATTCGGGAGCGGATCGAGGAGATCTGGGGGAATCCCCGGAGCAAGGCTTCGGCGCGCGAAGAGCTGAGCTGGGGGATTCTCGACACCCTGCATCGGCAGGCCGGCCGGGTGGTGGCGCGGCCGTGGTGGTGGCGGTCGATCACGCTGGACGGCGTCTCGGACGTGGAAGTGGGTCTGGGCACGGTCCGGCCGGAGATCACCGTTTCGCACCTGACGCAGCGTCGTCTGGGCGACCGGTCCTCGCTCTCTTTCTCCTGGTCGCTTTCCTGGGTGCCGGCGGGTGGCGCGCGGGTGAACCTGAATGCGCGGCTGGCGCATGCTCCGAACGCGCGGGTGGAAGCGCGGCTGAACGCGGCGGAGGCGGCGGGGACGGCGCTGGTGGTGCTGGATCGAGTGGGCGGCTCGACGGCGACGGTGTGGGTGCGTTCGGCGCAGGCGTACGTTGCGGGGCAGGCGACGCTGGACCTGGAGTTGAGCGAGGTGAAGCTGGACGTGTCGGAGCTTTTGCGGGCGGAGATCGGGCGCGCATTGGCGACGCACCTGGTCGATCAGGCGCTGCACTTTGTGCTGTAGGGGGTGGTCGCCGTCGCCGCGGGCGCGGGGCGCCGAAGGGAGGGGGTAAGCCCGGCGGCAGGGCGCGGCGGCGGGGGGTGGGCCGCATTGGTCACGGGCGTGCGGAGTTGTGAGGCCATCGATCTGGGGCCGACTTGGCGAAGAACGCCGGACGGGCACTGGTTCGTCACCATACGGAACATCCCGGATGTCCGGGGGCCGGACATCCCACTGGGGGACTGCGATTCTCCGGGCGCTGACCCGCGGGAGGCGCTCGTAGCGCAACCGCGCCGCCAGGTGCGGCGTTGACCGCCGGCGACGCCCTGTGTATGATCGCGGCGCCTCTGTCGGCGAACGCCCGCCCGCGACTGACCGTGCCCCGCGCTACGGGGACCGCCTATCCAGGACGTACCGTATGGCAGCCACCCGCGCCGTCTACTCCGGCAGCTTCGATCCGGTGACCTTCGGCCACCTCGATATCGTCGAGCGCGCCGCCCGCATCTTCGCGGACCTCGAAGTCGTCGTCGGGAACAACCCGGCCAAGCAGTACGTCTTCACCCTCGCCGAGCGCGTGGCCTTCCTGCGCCGGGCGATCGGCGACGCGGGCGCAGGGGCCGCCGGAGCCGCGAACGGCTCGGCAGCCGCGACCGGCGCGACCGGCGCGACCGCCGGCGGCCGCATCCGCGTGCGTGCGATCGAACACCAGTTGCTCGCCGACTACGCCTACGCGGCCGGCGTTGCCGTGATCGTGAAGGGCGTGCGCGGCATTCAGGACTATGACTACGAGCGCATGATGCACGAAGTCAATCTGACGCAGCAGCGCGGGATCGATACCCACATCCTGCTCGCCCGGCGCGAGCTGGCGCACATCAGCTCCAGCGCGGTCAAGGAACTCTGCCGCTACCAGGGCTTCACCCACGAGTACGTGCCGCTCCCGGTCAAGGAGGCGCTGGAGCGGCGGCTCAACGGCCAGGCGATCGTCGGCGTCACGGGCGGCATCGGCTGCGGCAAGAGCTTCCTCGGGGAGCGGCTGGTCGCGCGCGGGCGGGCGCGCGGCATCGCCGTCCACAACGTCGAATTCGACGCGATCGCGCACGACATCCTGACCGCGCGGCCGGAGCCGGTGTACGCGGAGGCGCGCGCGCAGATCGCGGCGGCCTTCGGGCTCGCGACCCTCGACCGCCACGCGCTCGGCGCGCTGGTCTTCGCCGACCCGGAAAAGCTGACGCGCCTGAATGAGCTGCTGCGCACCCCGCTGCTCACGCGCCTGCGGGCCGAGATGGCGGGGAAGCAAGGAATTCTCCTGATCAACGGCGCGCTGCTCGCCGAGGCGGACCTCCTGCACCTCTGCAACAACAACGTCGTGCTGGTCACGGCGCCGGAGGGGGTGCGGATGGAGCGGTTGCGGGCGCGCGGGCTGACGCCCGAGCAGATCGTGCGGCGGCTGGCGTCGCAGTACACGACCGACGAGAAGCGCCGCGTGATCGCCGCGCGCATCGCGGGGGCGCGCGGCGGGGCGTGGGGGCGGTGCGTGGAGGTGGCGGGCGATGCGCCGGGAGGCGCTGCGCCGGGAGGTGCGGCGGCGCCGAGTGCCGCGAGCGACGCCCGGCTGGACGAGCTGTTGGAGTGGATGCAGAGCGTGGGGAGGATGGGCGGCGGCGCCGCGTGCTCGTCGCCTTGATCGACGCCGACAACCAGCGCCAGGCCGCGTGCGTGGGTGTGGTGCGACCCCTGTGCGGCCCGAGTACCTTGGCAGCGCATTGCCGCGCGCGACCTCGCCCCGACCCCTTTTTCGCCGGAGCCGCCATGCCCGCAACTGCCCCCCTGACCGTCCCCGTCGTCGACCGCGGCGCCGCCGTGGCGTACGTGCGCAAGAACCTGCTCAGCCGGTGGCGCCTCCCGTTCGTTTTCCTCGCTCGTCTCCCCATGGGCCTCTTCGCCGGCCTCCGGGTGCGCGCGATTTCCGACGAAGTCTGCCGCGCCACCGTCCGCTATCGCTGGCGCAACCGCAATCCCTTCGGGTCCACCTACTGGGCGGTCCTCGGCATGGCCGCCGAGCTCGCCAGCGCGGCACTCGTCATCCAAGCCGTGCACGGCCGGAAGCCTTCGATCGCCACGCTGGTAACTGGGGTGAATGCCCGATTCCTGAAGAAAGCCCTGGGGGAGACGACGTTCACGTGCGCAGCCGGCCGGGAGATCGCCGCGGCGGTCGAGCAGGCCGTCGCCACAGGCGAGGCTCGCGAGTTCGCCACCGCCGTGCGTGGGGTCGCAGAGGACGGAGAAACCGTGGCGGAATTCACGATCCACTGGTCGATCAAGGTGCGGGCGCCGAAGTAGGCCGCGGCGGCGCGGAATCCGTGCCGGGACGGGTACCGTTCGCGACGCGGGCCGGTCCGCCCGCCGCGGATCTCTCGCGGCGAGCAGGCGATTCGTCCCGGCCGCGGAGTGCCGGCGCCGGGGGGGGAGTTGGGAGGCCTGACCGCTTCCGCGTGCGTCCGAACAGCGAGGTTTGCGCCATGAGCAAGAAAGGGTTTGTCCCCGAGCGGCTGCGCGTCTGGATCGAGGCGCGCGATCGTCTGCATTTGAGCCACGCCCACGTGCAGATGGCGCGCGAGCTGGGCTTCAACCCGAAGAGCCTGCGCCATCTTGCCGCCACGGACGCGGAACCGTGGAAGGCGCCGCTGCCGGAGTATCTCGAGCATCTCTACCGCAAGCGGTTCTCGCGCGAGCGGCCCGAGGTCGTGCGTCCGCTGGAAGAGCTGGCGCAGCGTGAGGCCGAGCGGAAGGCGGTCCGGCGTGCGCTGCGGGCGGAGCGGACGGCCCCGGCCCCCGCCCCCGCCACCGGCATGGTGATCGCGGTTGCCGACTACGCGCCGGAGCAGTGGCCGCGATTTCGCGAACTGTGCGTCGATCGCGAGGAGATGGCGCTCACCCATGCGGAGTGGCTGGCCACCGGAGAGCGGGCGCTGGCGGACCTGCGCGCGCGGGGCGCGAAGGTGCAGGTGGTGAAGGTGGACGTCGAGGAGTTGGCGCGCTGGTGCCGGGAGCAGGGGCGACCGCTGGACGGCCCGGCCCGCGCGCAGTACCTGACGGAGATGGCGCGGCGCGCGGCCGGCGGCACGGTCGCGCCGCCGCCGTAGGGGGAAGGGAGGAGGGGGAGTTGCGGCGGAGGCGCCGGCGCCCGAGGGCTTCGCGCCGCGCGGTACCGCGGCTGGCAATCATTGAGGTGGAGGACACGGCCCCGCATCGAGATCGATCTCGGGAGGCGGTCGCAAAAGGGTCGCGACGGGCCCACCGCGCGGCACCTCACGAAAACCGTCCTGTAGGGGCGGCCCTTGTGGCCGCCCCATCGTGGCAGCCCCAGCAACGGTTGCCGAGCATCCCACCATGGGGCGGGCATCCCCCTTCGCCTCCGGCTACGGGGGAGAGGCCAAGGCCCGCCCCTACAAGACCGTGGGTTCTGCGAGGTCCCCCGCCCATCTCGGTTCTTCTTGCGACAGCCTCTTCAGGCGGAACGATGGGCCGAATGCGATTCGTCCGCGGCGTAGGCTCCGCCTGAAGAGGCTGTCGCAAAGGGCAACGATCAGTGGCCCTTCGGTGCAGGCCGGAAGGCCTGCAGCACAATTGCGGGTGACCTGCGCGGACGACCTGCGACGGGATCGGAACCCTTGTAGCGCGGG
>JACRIP010000454.1 GCA_016220045.1 Planctomycetota bacterium | reverse complement strand
TTTTGCGAGTGGCAGGCGCTATCGGTAGAAGATGCGCAGCACGCAGAGCTCGTGCGGTTCCGGGTCGAGGCCCGCGATGCGCAGGCGGCACGGGTTCCAGGCGATCCGGCCGATCAGGATCTTCCCGCCGCCGCGCAGCCAGCGGCCGGCGCGGCCCGCATCGGCAATCATGAGGCCGGTGACTTCGCGCGCGAGGCCCGACTCCGGACTCCACGCCGTCGATCGCAACCGCTCGTAGAAAGCGTCACGCCCAGGCGACTTTGCCGGACGGTCGGCGCGCGAGCGGACGGTAGCCTGGGCGTCGGTCAGTAGGACCTGGCGAGTCTCCCTGGATTCAATTCGTCCCAGGCCGATATACGTCACATCCTCGGCAAGAAGGTGAAGATCCTCGATGACAAAGGTGGACTCGTTCTTCAGCGTCAATCCAGCCGGCGTGGTCGCAGCACGAATCCCCTGCCCGGGACTCGTCTCCAGGTATCGGTCCGCGGCGAACAGGCGAAGCTCTCCCGCACCCACGGTGTCGACGCGCAAGACGTTCGCTTCGGCCTGATCCCAGACCAGGCCTCCGCCCGACGGAAGCGGACCCGAGTTCACCTGGAGATTCTCCCACGCCGCGATGCCATCGACCGGTGCATCGCCGAGCACGTCGAACCGCCCGCCCGCCGCCGTGAAGGCACCCATTTCCGTGTGCGCCGCGACCGCGCCAGTCGTCCCGTCCAGGTCGACCCGCGTAACCTGCCAAGTCACGATTCGGGGCTGACTCGACCCCGACGTAGTGATCCACGCCGCGACCGCGAAGGCGCAGGCCCACAGCGGCGCACCCGCCCAGCGCCAGCCCGGTCGTTGCGCGCGGCGCAGCAGCCACCACTCCACCGGCCCCTGCAGAAGTAGGTACAGGAGAAACAGGATAACCAGACGACTCCCGACCGGCTTTGCCGCGAGAAGTTCGCGGGCACTGGAATCGTGCACGATTCGATCATGACCGTGGTCTGGAGGGCACTTGTTCCAATCCAGTTCCCGCCAGAAGCGCCGCATCGGGGGCCAGTGAGCGAACGGGGGCGCCCAGGGATCGAAGGTCAGGAATCGGACGCAGTGATACTCTTGCAGGGGAGCAAGAAACGAGAGGGGGACACCGGCTTCAACCGGCGTGTACCGGTCGGAATAGGAACGGGAATTCGGCACCTCGATCCGGATCGACGCACTGTATCCAGTCACCCTCGCCGGCACCGATCCGGCCATTTTTCGCACCCACTCCGCCGAACGCAGCGTCTGCGTCCAGTCGCACAGTCTCCCCCCCGTCCACCGATCGAGCGCGGAGCCGCGCAGACCCGACCCGCCCTCCGCCGCGACCACCAGCAGGTGCCCGCCGCGGCCGACCCACTCGCGCGCCGCCGCCTCCTGCTCGGGCCGGGCGAACACCTCACGACTCGCCCGCGCCACGATCAGCCAGTCCGTGTTCTCGTACCCCGACACGTCGGTCGGGAGCTGCTCAGGGGTCAGGCTCCTGACGCGCGCACCCGCCCGCGTCAGCGCCGCCAGGTCGCCCATCTGCGCGGGATCGCCCCCGACGACGTCGATCGCCGGACTCACCTCCCGCCACCGCTCCCCCGCCAGGCAACGGCGCCAGACCTCCGGCATCCCCGCCCAGCCCGCCACCGGCGCCGCCCAGGGATCGAAGGTCAAGAGCACCACCCGCCCCAGACCGCAGCGTCCGTCGATGATCAGCGGCCGGCCCGCATCGGAGGCCAGCACCGCGCCGGCGGAGCTTTCCACGGTCGACATCAGGACGCCGATCGCCGACCCGCTTCCCCCCGCCACACCGGGCGCGCTCTCCGCGCCGGACGGAAGCGGCGGAACCCCCGCCGCCTCTTCGCTCGCAAAGCGCGGCAGCCCATCCCCCGGCGCCCGGTCGACCATCGCGCCGAGCCGCGCCGGCAGCAGTTCCTCGAAGACCGTCCCGCGCACCGCGTCGACCCCGCGCGACGCCACGATCACCGCCGTGCCCCCCGCCCGCACCCAGGCGCCGAACGCCCGCGCCTGCGCCTCACTCCCGAAACAGGCCGCGCCCGCCTGGGTCACCACCACCGCCTCGAATGCATCGTAGCCGATCCAGCGATCCGGCACCTGCTCCGGGAGCAGGGGCAGTACCGTAGGACGCGGTTCTTCCAGGGAGTCCAGGGCATCCGCCCGCGTCGGCGCCGGGCCCAGGAGCCCAATCACGACCGGACTTGCGCCGGACGCCTGCCGGAACTTCGGCGGCGACGCCTCCCAGGTCCGCCCCGCCGCCATGAAGCGCACCCGCATCGCCTCCACCGAACCCCGCGTGCGCACGTAGAGCCAGACCACCTTGGTCGAGCGGCTCGGCAGCTCCACGGGCCGCTCGGTGCGATCGCTCTCCCCACCCGGCGATTCGACCTCGGCGATCACCCGCCCCTCCACGCCGGCGCCGCGATTCGTCAGGCGGACCCACACCGGCAGCCAGTGCCCCGTGAGCAACTCCCCGCCGTGCCCGACCTCCGCCGTGATGGCGATTTCCGCGCCGGGGTCCGCGCCGTCGTCGGCGTGCGCCGCGGCGCCGCTCGCCAGGAGCAGCGCCGCCACCAGCAGGGCGCCGATCCGCGCGCGGCGAAACGCGTGGCGCGCCGCGGTACGCGACGGGCGCACCCCGCTCGATTCCGGACCACGCATCATCGGCTCCTCGCCTTCCACAACGCGTCGATACGCGCGAGCGTCCACACGTGCAAGGTCACGCCGGCCACCAGATACCCGATGAGCGCATGCTCGACGGCACGCAACGGCAGGAGGAGACCGGGCTGACCGGCCGCGGCCCCCGGAGCAAAGGGCGCGTAGAAGACCCCGAGGGTCCCGGAGTCGGGGACGAACCAGCGGAGCTGGGCAAGCGACCCACTGACCTGTGGAACGGAGCTGAGCAGGGGGAGGATCAGCAGGAGCCCCAGGTGGACGACCACGGCGCCGGCGCCGCCCCGCAGTCGCACGCCCAGGTGCATTCCCAAGGCCCCATGGAAATACAGGATACACCCGGTAACCAGCAGTCGCAGGACCAGGTCCGACGCCGAGAACACGCTGCCGCCGATCGCGCTCACCGCAAGCTGCACGAGCAGGACTCCGAGAGCAGGCGCCGCCGCGACAACCACGCCCTTCCAATGCCCGCGCAGGAACGCCTCGGCACTCAGCCCGGTCAGGGCGAGGATCTCCCGCCGCTCGCCGGTCAAATCCTCAGCCACCGCCGGACCGGCCCAGGCGATGACGAACAGGACCGCCAGGAGCGTCTCCAGCGCCAGGAAGCCATCGTGCACGCCGGCGGTCCGATCCATCAGCCAGAAACTCCGTGCCCGGTTTTCGCAGAGCTGGAACGCGCCGAACGCCAGGAGCAGCAGGATGCCGTCCAGCAGTCGCCGCCGGCCCGGCGTGCGGCCGAGCACGATCGCGCGCCAGGCCGGCGCATCGTCCCACACCTGGCCGCTCCCCCGGCCCGGCCCTGCGGTGCCACCCGCACCGGGCGGATCGAGCACCCAGCGGATCATCAGCGCACCGATTACGATCACGGGCAGCAGCGCGATGCCTCCGACTACATGAGCGACCCACGGCGTCTCGGCGAAAACGTAGGTGATGCCGGAGAAGACCAGGAGCCAGCCGAATACGGCCGCGACCCGGTCCACCCCCCAGCGGTACAGGAGCGAAGCGCGGAGCTGGCCGGCGGCGTCCGGCACGCCCGCACGCACCGTCGGCGACCGCCCGATCTCCAGTGCGGCCCAACGCAACAGCACCACCGCCATGAGCACCCAGAACCCGAGCGCCCACCCGCCCATCCGGCCAAGCTCCGGATCCAGGGGGATCGCCACCGAGAAGCAGCTCACGGCATATGGCATCGGACCGAAGATCCAGAGCCTCCAATCCGCGACGTGAAAGAGGCCCAGGTCCAGCAGGACGCTGTTCGCCACCAACATCTGAGGCAACAGCACGACCAGCGTGCAGGTCAGCGCCCCGAACAGGCTCCGGCAGGTCGCCGACATGAAGAGCCCGACCGCGCCGACCCACGCGGCGCAGGCCAGCACCACCGCCTGGTCCGCAAGCAGGGCGCCGGGCGAGGCCGCGCCGAGGGACCATACGCCCACCAGCACGGGGGCGGTCAGCACCAGTGCAGACGCGAGGCGCAGCACCCCCGCGGCGAACTTCCCGCACACGATGGCGCGCGCGTCCAACCCGCTGAGCAGCAGCAGCTCTAGGGTGTTACGCTGACGTTCGCGCAGGATCAGGGCGGCGGTGAGCAGCGGCATGACCAGCACCGCCAGATCCAGCTCAGTGGCGAGCAGCACGCGGTACCACAGGCTCCCCAGGTGGGCGAGTTCCATGCGCGTGATCGTCGCACCCGGCCACCGGGGCTGCGGCGGGAGCTCCCACGGCCGCGTGAGCGCCAGCGCCGGCAGCAGCACGAACAGGGAGCGCAGCAGGTACTCGCGACCGCTGCCCGCGGCGAGCTTCAGCTCGCGCCGGCACACGCACCAGCCCAGCCGGTCCAGCACGGCCGCCTCCGTTGGGTTCGGTGATTGACGCGGTGGACGAACCGCCCGCGAGGTCGCGGGCGTGCCGGCCCCGCACCAGAGTCTACAGCGCCGCGCCGACGGAATTCCCGACGCGGGAGGCGCCCGGCCGACCCGGCCGACCCGGCCGACACGGCCGGTCGCGGCCTGCGCGGCGGATGCCGGAGCGGCGATCGAGCGTCAGCGCGTCGCGAACCACGCCACGATGCGCAGGTCGGCGACCAGCGCGCCCGGCGCGCCGGTGGTCGCGGGCCGAACCACCAGGTCCTCGACCAGCACCAACCCGGGGTCGAGCTGGAGCACGCCTTCGAGAAACGCGGCCAGCTCGGCTTCGGTTCCGAATAGGGTGTACTCCCAGGTCACGCGCTCCCGGCCGGCCGACGCTTCCGGCGCGCTCACCACGGCGCGGGCGCCCAGGCGCACGCCGCTCGCTTGCTCCGCACTGTCGATCCCGGTTGCGATGAGGTCGCGCGCCCCGGGCGCGAGAACGGCGGAGGGCTGCTGCGCGAGCGCCGCGCGGGTGCGCTCGCGCTGGCGGACGAGCGCGGGCAGTACGTCCCCGAGTCCCCGCCGCGGCGCCTGTCGCGCCGTGGGCCGGGCGGCCGGGTCGGGCGTCGGCGCGCCCGGCACGGCGGTCCCTGCCCCGATCATGTCGTCGATCTCGCTGAAGTCGATCTCCTCGTCTTCCTCCCCGGTCGACGGAACGCCGCCGACCGCGGGCACTCCCCCCGCCGGCGCTCCCACCGCCCGTTGCGCGGCCGTCCGCGCCGCCACGCGGGCCGGGCTGTTCTCGTACTTCAAGTAGGCGTCATACCCGAAATACCCGAGCACGGGCACGAAAAAGGTCAGCAGGACCAACTGTCTCTGCACCCGGCTGTCCATCTTCGCCTCCGCTGCACGCGCCCCGGATGGTTCCTCGGTTTCGGCCCCGCCAGCCTACCCTCCGGCGCCCACCGGAATCAAGCAGCAGA
>JACRIP010000453.1 GCA_016220045.1 Planctomycetota bacterium | reverse complement strand
GGTGCGGGGCGGGGCGCGGGCGCGGCCGCGACCGCGGGGGGCGCGGAGATCCCCTCTCCCCGGCTCTCCCCCGGAAGGGGAGCGGGGGAGGGCACCGGCGGCGCGAGGGGAATCGTGCCGCCGGGCGCGGGCTCGGGCCCCAGGGGAGGCGCGGGCGGGGGCATCGGCGTGAACCCGCTCGGGGCGGGCGCGGGGGGCGCGGGCGCGGGCGCGGGCGGCCCCTCGCCCCGGCGCTCCTCCCGCGGCGGGGCGGGGGACGGGCCGGGGGGCGGGGGCGGCAGGGGAGCGTCGGGCGGGGGAGTGTCGGACATGCGGGCGCCGTGCGAAACGAAAACCGGCCAGAGGAGTCGGGGCTCCTCTGGCCGGTCGGGGTTGATGGGGGGCAGTCTGCGGTCGGTCGAGAGGACCCTCGGAGCGCCGGGCTAGTGGATGCCCAGCAGCTCGTAGAGGTCCTTTTCGCGGATCACCAGCACGCCCAGCTCGGTGGCCTTCTGGTAGTTCGGGCTCGTCAGGTAGCCGTCGCCCACCACCAGGTAGGTCGTGTCGAGCGAGACCTCGCTGACCACGTGGCCGCCGATCTCCTCGATCTTGAACTTGGCGTCCTCGTTCGAGTACTTGCCCACGAAGCGCCCGGCGAAGCAGAAGGTCTTGGCCTTCTTGGGATCGAAGACCTCGTTGTTGATGAAGTCGCCGGTGCTCAGGGGGTACGCGGGATTGAGCTGGGTGAGGATGGCCACCTGCGCGTAGTTGTCGTACACGTTGGTGACTTCGACCTCGCCCTTCTCGACCTTCTTGCCGCCCTTGAGGGTGCCGAAGACCTTGAAGCGGGTGCCCTTGAGCAGGGTGTTGATGGTGCCGAGGTCGATGTAGGCGTAGGCCTGCTCCGGGACCACGTGGGTGAGGCGGCCGTCGAATTCCTGGCTGGCGCGCGCGAGCTCTTCGCGCTGGATGATCTTGTCGATGCGGCCCTTCATGTCCAGAATGGCCTTTTCGATCTTGGCGACGGCCGCGACGTGCTCGGCGATGGTCTGGTCGCGTTTCTCCAGCTTGGCCTTGATGTCGCGATCGTTGGAGGCGATTTCGGCTTCCTTCTCCTGCGCCTGCACCTTGATGCGCTTGGAGATCTCGTCGTTTTCGCCGCGCTTGGCGTCGGCCTGGCCGTTGAGGTCCTTCTCCATCTTGGCCTGATCGCCTTCCTTGGCGGTCGGGCTGCCGATGTTCTCGCCGACCACCTTCAGCTCGGAACCCCGCTGGTCGTCGCGTTCCTTGAGGGCGGCGTCGAGCTTTCCCTGCAGGTAGGAGTGCAGGCGCTCGTACGCGGCGATCGACTTTTCGACGGTCAGGTGTTCGGCCTGGACGGTGCGATAGGACGTGTTGTTGTACTCCAGATCGGTGTAGGTGCCTACGGGGAAGTCCTTGAGCGCGTCGGGGTAGCGCTCGTTGTAGGACTTGAGCTCGGCGAGCGACTGCTTGAGGGAGCGCACGATCGGATTGAGCTGGGTGCGGTCGAGGATGACGTGCGCCGGCTGGTCCTTGGACGGATCGCTGATCGACTTCACCATCTCCGCCGGCGCCTTCGTGCCCTCGACCTTGCGCAGGGACTGGTCGCGGAAGCCCATCGGCACGCACAGCTTGCGCAGCCGCTCCACGACCTTCGCGAGGGCGTCGGCCGCCGTCTTGTGCTTGCCCTTCAGTTCGTCATTCTTCTTGCGGACGCCACCTTCGGCAGCCGACTTGTTCTCCAGCTCGTTGAAGGAGAGGAAGCCGGAGACGCCGCCGAAGAGGATGGCGAAGCCGCACAGAAACGCCGCAATCGTGGCGCTGATGTCCTTGGCCCGCTCCATGCGGAAATGCCTCCTTACCTGACCTGACCAGACGACCCCTCATGGCCACCGGCGGTAGCCGGGTGTAGCCCCTAGGACGAGACGGACCGGGCTAATCCCCGATGTAGGGCAGGATCTCCTCGACCGGCATCATCGGAACCGAGAGATTCACGGCGATCTTGAAGTTCGGGTCCTCTTCGGCGTCGGCGCCGCGGAGGACGTAGTCCGTGTGGATCGTGACGGTGTCCTCGATCACGGCGCCGGTGGTCAGGATGCGGCGCTTGAGCTCGTCCATCGTGTAGAGCGAGTTCTTGCCGGAAACCTGGCCGACCAGGGCGATGCGCTTGGGATGCTGTGCGCCGTAGAGGGGATTGGTGATGAAATCGCCGTGCACCAGCGGGTCGCCGGCGTCGGCGAGCTGGGTGATCGAGCACTTCGAATGGTCCTCGAACACCTGCTTGACCTCGACCTCGCCCTTCCAGCGCTTGCGGCCGCCCTTGTCCTTGCGGAACACGCGGAACTTGAGGCCGGGGAGGATGCGGTTCTGATCGCCCAGGTTGATGATGCTGTACTCGCGACGCGTGTCGGAGTCCACGATCTCGCCCTGGGTTTCGGTGAAGTCCCGGACGATGGCTTCCTTCTTGAGCAGCTCGTCGAGGTCTGCGCGCGCCTTGTTCAGCTCGTTCTGCTTGCGCATCTTCTCGTCGGCCTGCTTGCGCTCGAGCGCGGCGATGTCGTCGTCAAGCTGGCGCGACTGGGTGTTGAGCGAGTTGACGCGCTGCGCGTAGGCGGCGCCTTCGTCGGCGAGCTGCTTGTTCAGGTCGTCGAGCTTCTGGCGCAGGCGCTGGATCTCCTGCTCCTTGATCGCGCGCACGTCGTCCATGCGCTTCTTGGCCGCGGCCGCGCTCCCCTTCGCCTGGGTCTTTTCGCTTTCGGCCCAGAGCGCGCGCGATTCCAGGTGCGACGCCTTGTCCTGCGCGCGCAGCAGCGCCTCCTCCATCCCGTAGGTCTCGCCGACCACGCCGTAGGGCTGCGTCTTGGACTTCGCCTGGCCGACCAGCTCGTCCACCGACTTGTCGTCGAGCTGCGTCCCCAGCGTGAAGCCGACCAGCTTCATCAGGTCGCGCGCCGCGTCGTCGACCTCCTTTTTCTGTTTGTCCATCGCCTCGATCTGCGTCTCCAGACGCTTGTTCACGCTGCGCGTGCGTTCGAGGTCTTCGTACACGAAGTAGCTGAGGAGCACGAGGACAGAGGCCACACAGGCGAGGATGATGACGGCGATCATCCCGATTCCGGCGCTGCGCCGCTTGATCATGAAGCACCCTCCTGAGAAATGTGGCGCGGATTATAGTCGTCGGGGTTGCGAAGTCAAGAGAAATGAACGTCCCAAAACGTTGGCGGCGCGCGCGGCCGTCGCGACGGTCGCAAACGGTCGATTCGGGCCGGAGCGCCGCGCTCCGGGGAGCGGGCCGGCCGCGCGCGAGTTCGGCCGGCACCGCAGGGCCACGGATCGCCGGCTTCCGCGAGGCCCTCCCGCGTCGGGTCGCGGAGGTCGGGCGGGAGGCGCGAAAAGGACGCGCGTCGG
>JACRIP010000452.1 GCA_016220045.1 Planctomycetota bacterium | reverse complement strand
GGCGCGCGGTGTCGCAACACCGTTTCCTCCCGCCGTCGCGGCCCGTCGTGGCCCCCGCTTCGTGGCCCTTCGTGGTTCCCGTATTCGTGGCCCTTCGTGTTCCCGTTTTTCTTCGTGGCCCTTCGCCGCCCTTCGTGGTCCTTGCAGCCCCCTCCGCCCCGCGCTACAATGACCCCCGCGCCCCCGTCCGCGCGCGCCCCTGCGCCCCTTGCGCTCCCCATCCCCTACCCGCGATCGAGGGAACCTCGCACATGAAGAACAAGCTCGCCCTGGTTGTGGCCGTGCTGCTCGGCCTGGTCTCGCTGGCCGGCGTTCACAAGTACGTGAAGGACAAGGAAGCGGAGCTGCGCGGCGACGTCAACGAAGTGTCGGTGCTGGTCGCGAAAGACACGCTGGAACCGGGTACCGAAGTGACCGCGGACATGGTCGAGCCCTTCGCCTGCCCCGAAAAGTACGTCCCGATGGAGGCGATCCGCGACAGCGAACGCGACCGCAAGGTCTATATCGGGCAAGTCCTGCATGACAAGGTGAAGAAGGGCCAGTACCTGCTCACCAAGTACTTCAACCCGGGCGAAGTCCGGGAATCCCTGGAGTCGCGCATCACGGCCGGCATGCGCGCCGTGACCGTGAGCGTGGACGGCACCTCGGGTTTCTCGGGCCTCCTGCGCCCGGGCGCCTACGTGGACGTGATGGGGACCTTCGACGTCGAGGTCAAGCTGATCATGGGCGCGCAGGTCGCCGAAGAGAACACGGTGACCAAGACCATGACGATCCTGCGCCGCAAGGTCGTCCTCGCCGTCGGCAAGGAACTGGGCACGCCGATGGAGGAGCTGAGCTCGCCCGACGATCTGTCGAGCGGGGACGAGGAGTACAAGACCGTCACGCTGGAGGTCACGCACCAGGAAGCCCAGGAGCTGATCTACGCGCAGAACAAGGGGCGGATCAGCCTGGTCCTGCGCAAGAAGAACGACGTGCAGGAGACCCAGGTCCAGCCGGTGGACATGGAATACCTGCTCAAGAAGTCGGGCGTGAAGTAGCCGGAGGCGTCCCCCATGCCCGAGCTCCTGATCCGCAATCGGAACGAACGCAAGGTGATGAAGGCGGTCTTCAACGCCGCCAAGATCACCCTCGGGAGCGACGACGACAACACCATCTGCCTCAAGGCCCCGGCGGTGTCGCGCCACCACTGCGAGCTCGAGCTCGACGGCGGGGCCTTCTACCTGAAAGACCTGAAGAGCCGCAACGGCACCTACGTGGGCGAGGAGAAGATCGCCGAGCCGATCGAGATGGGGGACGGCGGCCGCTTCTCGCTCGGGCCCTTCGACGTGATCTTCCGCTGGGACGGCCGGGCGCCGGGCGAGGAGGACGGGGCCAACGGCGCCGGGCGCGCCCGGACTTCGGGCGACGCCGGCGGCGCGGTGCCGGGCTACCAGCCGGGCATGGAGACCATGGTCGTGCGGCGCCCGCCGCGCGGTTCGCCCCTCGCCAAGACCGCAGGCGCGCACGTGCCGGACGAGGGCGAGGAGGAGGCGCCGGACGACGAGGAGGACATCCCGGCCGAGGGCCCCTCCGACTCGCAGATGCTCGCCTCCACCGACTTCCAGGCCTTCAAGCGCAAGATGCACGAGCGCCTGCTCACCGACAAGCGCATGAAGTCCGTTTCCTTCGCCGACGGCGCCGAAGCGGACGTGCGCAAGAAGACCATCGAGGTCATCAATTCGCTCCTCCAGACCCACGCCGCCGAAATGCCGGAGGACTGCTCCGCCGACCTCCTGATCACCGAACTGCTCGCCGACTCCCTCGGCCTCGGCCCGCTCGAGGAGCTGCTCGCCGACGACGGCATTTCGGAAATCATGGTCAACGGCTGGGACAAGGTCTTCGTCGAACGCCGCGGCGGCCACATCACCCTGTCCGAGCGCAAGTTCATCGACAACGAGCACGTCACCGAGGTCATCCGGCGCATCATCGCCCCGGTCGGCCGGCGCGTCAACGAGTCCACCCCGCTCGTCGACGCCCGCCTGCGCGACGGCTCGCGCGTCAACGCGGTCATCTCGCCGGTCGCGGTCTCAGGTCCCTCCCTGACCATCCGCAAATTCACCAAGAAGAAGATGTCCTTCGACGACCTGGTCAAGCTCGGGTCGTTGACGGTGAACGCCGCGCGCTTCCTGGAGATCGCGGTGAAGATGCGCCAGAACATCGTGGTGAGCGGCGGGACGGGCACCGGCAAAACGACCTTCCTGAACTGCCTGGCGGCGAACATCGAGCCGACCGAGCGGGTGGTGACGGTGGAGGACGTAAGCGAGTTGCGGCTGCCGCATGAGAACCTGGTATCGCTGGAAACGCGGCCGCCGAACCTGGAGGGGACGGGCGAGATCCCGATCCGGCGGCTGGTGATGAACGCGTTGCGCATGAGGCCGGACCGGATCATCGTCGGGGAGTGCCGCGGCGGCGAGGCCTTCGACATGCTGCAGGCGATGAACACCGGCCATGACGGCTCGATGACGACGGTACACGCGAACACCCCGAAGGACGCGATCGCGCGCATCGAGAACATGGTGCTGATGGCGGGTCTGGATCTGCCGGCGAAGGCGATCCGGGAGCAGATTGCGGCGGCGGTGAACGTGATCGTGCAGATCGCGCGGCTGTCGGACGGCACGCGCCGGGTGATGAAGGTTACGGAATTGACCGGAGTGGAGGGGGACGTCTGCACGATGCAGGACATATTCAGCTTCGAGCAGAAGGGGATCACGGCGGAGGGGAAGGTGGTGGGCGCGCTCAAGTGTCCGGGCAACGTGCCGAAGCTGTTCGAGAAGATGCGCGCGGCAGGGCAGAAGCCGGACATGACGGTGATCGCGTAGCGCGACGGCGCCCGAGCAGGCGCCGCCGCCACTCCCTCCCGCGTGCGGCCCTACTCCCGGCGCGCGGGCGCGGCGAACGGGTCGGCGTCGAGCGCGGCGAGGACAAACCACGCGGTCGCGCCGAGGTGCGTGCGGGCCGGGAGCCGGGTGGCGAATCCCGTCGTGACGCCCTCATGACAGGCGGCGGGGAGGCCCCCGCCGAGCGCGCCGGAGCGCTCCTGGAGAACCCCGAGCGCCCGCGTCAGCGCTTCGCCCTCCTCCCGGGCTCCCAGTCGCCGGCACGCCAGAGCCATGCGCGCGGCGCCTTCCACGAAAACCCCGTCCCGGTCCTCGTCGGCGTCGAAGCCGCCCAGGGCGCAGGTCGCGCACCGGAGGGCGTACCGCCGCCGGACCTCCGCGAGCATGGGCAGCATCTTGGCGTGGTTCCCCGGCTGGTCGCACCACCAGAGCAGGATGAGCGCCTGCAGGCCGAGGGGAAGCGGCGTGAACGTCGTGTTTCCCCGGCCGTCGTCGCCGGCGTAGTAGAGTTCCGCGACCGGGTCCCGCATGGAGGCGACATACGCGAGCGCCCGCGCGGAGTGGGCTTCCCAGGCGGCGTTCCGGGTCGCCGCGGCGAGCCGGTCGAAGGCCACGGCGAGGACCAGGTTGCCCTCCGTGGAGCGCCAGGTCTGCGGGCACGGCCGGACGTCGGGCTTCTCGGGAGACCACCCGAGAACGCCGGCCGTGAAGCCCGCCGCCGGGGAGCTGCAGTTGCGTTCGATCCAGGAGCCGAGCGTCGCGGCGGCGGCCACGTAGCGCTCGCCGTCTTCGGCGGAATCCGCGCAGGCGAGGAGGGCGAGGATCGACCAGCCGAGGGAGGCGGAATCCGTCCCGAGCCACCAGGAATCGGCATCCCACATTCCCTTTCCGTCCTTGGCGGTCGGGTCCCACCAGCCGGGAAGGCGGACGGTTTGGGCGCGGCCGTTCGCGCCCCAGCCGGGCGGGGAGGCGAGGTCGCCCGCCTGATAGGCGTTGCGCAGGCGCCCATCGGCGTACTCCGGGTCGTGCGTCATGGCGAAGAGGAAGGCGTCGGCGATCCGGCGGGCGCGGCGCCGGTCGTCCGCGGAACCGCGCGCCAGGAACGCGAGCGCGGCGAGCGCGTTGTCCGCGACGAGGGCGCAGTTGCGCCAGGTCGCGTCGAAGGGGAGCGACCCGCCCGGCGTCGGCGCGGACGCCGGGGGCCGCGTCGCGTAGCTCGCCAGCAGACGCGGCGCCCGCGCCTGGTCGTCGAAGATCCCGCCCTTCCCGGCGTAGCGGATGTCGTCCAGCAGGAAAACGCAGCCCTGCGGGTTGCGGGCCGCGTCGGTGGCCCACCCGAGGCCCGAGACCACGTAGCGCAGGTCGGCATCCGCGACGTCGATCCGGTACTCCTTCCATTCCGTGCCCAGTTCGATATTCACCAGCGCGCGGGCGCGGAAGGTTTCCGGGTAGGGGACGCCTTCGCGGGGCAGGCCGGTGCGGGGGTCGCGGCCGACGCCGCCGACGAAGAAGTTCACCCGCTCGCCGCCGCGGAGGCCGCGGGCGCGGAAGACGAGGTGGTCGGCCCCGGTCAGGTCCCAGCCGGCCTGCCCCGCTTCGCCCCAGTTCGGGAGCGGGCCGTCCTTCCCGGACCTGCCGTTCAACAGGTAGCAGCCCCCCCAGTCGCCGAGCGTCGCGTCGCCGACGAGGAACTCGTTGCGGATGACCGTCGCGTAGCCCTGCTCCGGGTCGGTCGCGAGCAGGTCCACGCGGACGGGGACGGCGCGGCCGGGAACGCCGAACGGCCCGGGAACGACGAAGTGGTTGCCGGGCGCGTAGGCTTCCGTATAGACGCCGAAGGAGCCCGGCGCCGGGTCCATGCCCGCGGCGAGGCAGGCGAGCGCGCGGTCGGCGGCGGTGGGGCCGGCGGCCGCGGTGGCGGCGCCCGCGGCGGGAGGCGGCGTCGGCGGCGGATCGCCCATCAGGCG
>JACRIP010000058.1 GCA_016220045.1 Planctomycetota bacterium | reverse complement strand
CTCGAACGCCCAGGGTGTTCGAGTACGAGTACGAGTACGAGTACGACGGACGACAGACCGACGGACAACAGACCGACGGACGACGACGACGAGCACAATGGACGACGGGAACGAGCCCGACGGGTGAGCACGAGCGGGAGGGCGGGGGGCTATCTCTCCAGGTAGGTGTACCCGTCCATTCCGCGGTCGTACATGTCCACGAACACGCGCGATTCTTCGAGCGTCATGCGCTTCTGGCGCAGCGCGACTTCCGTCAGGCGCCGCACGCGCGCGAGAATGTCGTTCTTCGACCAGGCCACGTAGTTGAGCACGTCGGTGACCGTGTCCCCTTCCTCCACGTGCTCGACGGTGTAGCCGCCGTCGGGGAGGAGGGTGACGGAGAGGGCGTTGGTATCGCCGAACAGGTTGTGCAGATCGCCGAGGATTTCCTGGTACGCGCCGACCAGGAAGATCCCCAGGTGATACTCGTGGTCGGTGAGGGGGTGCAGCTCCAGGACCGGCTTGACGTCGCGCCGATCGATGAAGCGGTCGATCGCGCCGTCCGAGTCGCAGGTGATGTCGGCCAGCACGGCGCGCCGCGTCGGCTCCTCGGTCAGCCGATGGATCGGCATGATCGGGAAGAGCTGGTCCACGGCCCAGGAGTCGGGCACCGACTGAAAGACCGAGAAATTGCAGAAGTAGGTATCGGAGAGCGCGCGCTCCAGCACCTGCAGGTCCTCGGGGACGTCGTGCAGGTCCTTCGTCATGCGGTGGATCTTCTGGCAGGTCGCCCAGAACGCGTTCTCCGCAAGCACGCGCTGCGCCAGCGGAATCTGGCCGAGCGAGAAGAGCGAGAGCACCTCGTCCTTGTCGTCGACCGCGTCGTGGAAGCACTCCAGGATGTTCTTGCGGCCGCACTCGTGATAGGTCTCGACCAGGTTGCGCACGCGCGGATTGATCCCCTCCGGCGCCTTCTCCGGCACCGGGTCGGTCGCCATCTCGACCATGCCGAGCGCCTCGATGATCAGCACGGCGTGGTGCGCGACCACGGCGCGGCCGGATTCCGACACCAGGTCGGGATGGTCGATCTTGGCGGCATTGCACGCGTCGACCACGCCGTAGACGATGTCGTTCGCGTACTCCTGGAGGGTGTAGTTCATCGAGGAGTCGAAGTTGGTCTGGCTGCCGTCGTAGTCGACGCCGAGGCCGCCGCCGACGTCGAGGAACTTGAGATTGGCGCCGAGGCGGGAGAGTTCGACGAAGTAATGGCCGGCTTCCTTGACCGCGTCCTTGATGCTGCGGATCGCGGAGATCTGGCTGCCGAGGTGGAAGTGGAGGAGCTGGAAGCAGTCGAGCATGCCCATTTCGCGGAGCACGCCGATCGCCTGGACGACTTCGCGGGCGGAGAGGCCGAACTTGGAGCGGTCGCCGGCGGAGGATTCCCAGCGGCCGGAGCCGCGCGAGGAGAGCTTGACGCGGATGCCGATGCGGGGGCGCACGCCGGTCTTCTTGGCGATCTGCGCGATCTGGTGGATTTCGGAGAGTTTTTCGACGACCAGGATGACCGTGCGGCCGAGGCGGGAGGAGAGGAGCGCCATCTCGATGTATTCTTCGTCCTTGTATCCGTTGCAGATGATGAGGGCGTCTTCCTTTTCGACCATGGCGACGACGGCCATCAGTTCGGGCTTGGAGCCCGCCTCCAGGCCGTAGCTGTAGCGGTCGCCGGTCTTGACGACCTCCTCGACGACGCCGCGGTCCTGGTTGACCTTGATCGGGTAAACGCCCCGGTAGGCGCCGCGGTAGCCGTACTCGGCGATCGCGCGGCGGAAGGACTCGTTGAGCTCGACGATGCGCGCGCGCAGGATGTCGGTGAAGCGCAGGAGGAGGGGCAGGGCGTAGCCGCGGCGGACGACCTCGCCGGTGACCTCCTTGAGGTCGAGCGCGGGCGTGCCCGGGCCGCCGGGATGGAGTTGGACGTTGCCGGCGTCGTTGACCGAGAAGTAGCCGTTCGACCAGCGCTGGATGCCGTAGAGCTCGCTCGAGTCCGCGACCGACCAGCGACGCGGGATGCCGTTCAATGCCATGGTGGGCCCTTTCCTCTCCGGTCCGGGATGTGCGCCGCGCGGCCTCGATCAGGTATACGCCTGACAACCAACCGTCTTCGACCTCCGCGCGCGCTGGGTCCCGCCGCGGCGCGCGCCCCCGAGGTCGAAGGGGCGCTTATACGGCAAAATGACGCACTGCGCCAGGGAAAATTGATCGCGCGAAATCCGCACGGAAGCCACCCGCCGCGCGCCCAATTCTCTTGCCGGAATCCGCGACCCGGGCTATCCTGCCCGGTCCCATTCCCCGCGAGAGGATCCCCCCGTGACCGATGCGCAGGACCCCGCCCCCTCCCCCTCCCCCGCCCCCGTCCCGGCGCCGCCCCCCCTCCCGCCGCCGCCCGCAGCGCGTCCCCGCTTCCCGCGCAGGGCCCTCGCCGCGCTCGCCGTCGGCGCCGGCCTCCTCCTGCTCTACGGGGTATTCCTGATGGGCCGCGGCCGCCTGCCCGCCCTCGACGGCGCCGCCCTCGCCGCCGCCCGCGCCCGTTGGGCCGCCGCCGCCTGCGCGGACTACCGACTCCGACTCACCACCGAAGCCTCCACCCTCGCCCGCGGCGCCTTCGTGATCGAGGTCCGCGCCGGCGCCGTCGTCGCCGCCACCCGCGACGGCGTCCCCACCACCGGCGACACGACCGCCTACACCGTCCCCGGCCTCTTCACCCTCATGCGCGACGAACTCGCGCTCGCCGAGAACCCCCAGCGCTCCTACGGCGCGCCGGAAGGCTTCCGCGCCTACCTGTTCGCCGACTTCGACCCGAAATACGGCGTCCCCGTCGGCTTCCGCCGAATCGTCGGCGGCAACAACAAGACCGCCGAATTCCGCGTCCTCAGCTTCGAACCCCTCCCGCCCGGAGGCAAGTGATCCCCTCCGCGGCGCCCCCCGGACCCGACTCCGACCCGTGAGGTGACTCGATGGAAACCCGTACCGAATCCGACAGCATGGGCACGATCCCCGTCGCCGCCGACAAGTACTGGGGCGCCCAGACCGAGCGCTCCCTTCACCACTTCAAGATCGGCGCCGACCGCTTCCCGCGCGAAATGATCCGCGCCCTCGGCCTGCTCAAGAAAGCCTGCGCCGAAGTCAATCGCGATCTCGGCCTCCTCCCCGCCGAGAAGGCCCGCACCATCGCCGCCGCCGCCGACGAAGTCATCGCCGGCACCCTCGACGCCCACTTCCCGCTCGTGGTCTGGCAGACCGGCAGCGGCACCCAGACCAATATGAACGCCAACGAAGTCATCGCCAACCGCGCCATCCAGCTCGCCGGCGGCGTCATGGGCTCGAAGAAGCCCATTCACCCGAACGACGACGTCAACATGAGCCAGTCGTCGAACGACACCTTCCCGACTGCGATGCACATCGCCGCCGCCGAGCAGGTCCACCACCGGCTCCTGCCCGAGGTCACGCGCCTGCGCGCCACCCTCGCCCGCAAGGCCGAAGCCTTCGCCGACATCGTGAAGATCGGCCGCACCCACCTCCAGGACGCGGTACCGCTCACCCTCGGCCAGGAATTCTCCGGCTACGTCACCCAGCTTGGCCACGGCCTCGCCGCCGTCTCCGGCGCCATTCCGCACGTTTCGGAGCTCGCCCTCGGCGGCACGGCCGTCGGCACCGGCCTGAACACGCATCCGGAATTCGCCGTACGCACCGCGAAGCGCATCGCCGAGCTCACCGGCCTGCCCTTCGTCAGCGCGGAGAACAAGTTCGAGGCGCTCGCCGCCCACGACGCCCTGGTCGGCCTGCACGGTGCCCTCAAGCGCCTCGCCGTCAGCCTGATGAAGATCGCCAACGACATCCGCTGGCTCGCCTGCGGTCCGCGCTGCGGCTTCGGCGAACTCGTCATCCCCGAAAACGAGCCGGGCTCCTCCATCATGCCGGGCAAGGTCAACCCCACCCAGAGCGAGGCCATGACGATGGTCGCCGCCCAGGTCATGGGCAACGACGTCGCCGTCACCTTCGGCGGCGCCAGCGGCAATTTCGAGCTCAACGTCTTCAAGCCGCTCATCATTCACAACGTGCTGCACTCGATCCGCCTGCTCGCCGACGCCTGCGCGTGCTTCGACGAACACTGCGCCGTCGGCATCGAGCCGAATCGCGCGCGCATCGCGGAGCATCTCAAGAACAGCCTGATGCTGGTGACGGCGCTCAACCGCCACATCGGCTACGACAACGCCACCAAGGTCGCCAAGACCGCGCACAAGGAAGGCCTGACCCTGCGCGAGGCCGTGGTCAAGCTCGGCCTGATGACCGCTGAGAAGTTCGACGCGGTGGTCAAGCCGGAGGAGATGGTGGAACCCAAATGACTTCCGCGAAATCGGCCGCCGCCCCCCTGATCGCCTACACCGACGGCGGGTGTCGGGGAAATCCCGGACCCGGCGGCTGGGCCTTCCTGCTGATCGATCCGGCGAGCGGCGAGGCCCTCGAACGGACCGGCGGCGAGCCGCACACCACGAACAACCGCATGGAGTACCTGGCGGCGATCGAGGCGTTGCGCGCGCTCAAGGCGCCGCAGCGCGCGGTGCGCATCCACAGCGATTCCAACCTCCTCATCCAGTCGGTCACCGAGTGGATGCCCGGCTGGAAAGCCAAGGGATGGAAAAAGAAGGGTGGACCGTTGAAGAACCTGGACCTGCTGCAGGAGCTGGACCGGCTCGTGGCCGGGCTCTCGGTGACCTGGCAGTGGGTGCCCGGGCACGCCGGCGTACCGGGCAATGAGCGCGTGGACCAGCTCACCAACGAGGCCATGGATCGGGTCGAGTCCGGCAGCGACCCGAACTGGGAGCAGCGCAGGACCTGGCGCGAGTAGCGCGGGCGGGCGCGCGGGCGCCGAGCGGCCCGGCCGGCCGAGACCGTACGTGCTTTCCCCGATCTGATCGCGATTTCATACGGAGAGGGTATTCCCATGCATGCGAAATGGTCGTTCCCGGCGCTCGGCGTCGCGCTGCTGTCGCTTGCGATTCTGGCCGCTCCCACGCCTCGCGCCGCGCTGGCGGCCGGAATGCCCGGGGTCGGCGACAAGCCGCCGGCCTTCGAAAAGACCGATCTCGACGGCAAGCCGCTGTCGCTCAAGCAGTACCTCGGCAAGGTCGTGCTGGTGGACTTCTGGGCGACCTGGTGCGGTCCCTGCCGCGCCGAGCTGCCGAACGTCATCAAGGTCTATGAGGAGTATCACGCCCAGGGCTTCGAGATTCTCGGCATCAGCCTCGACCAGGACAAGGGGGCGCTGACGAAGTACATTGCCGCGCAGAAGATGACCTGGCGGCAGTATTTCGACGGCAAGGGCTGGGAGAACGAAATTTCGACGCAGTGGGGAATCACCGGCATTCCGGCGGCCTTCCTGATCGACGCCGAAGGGGTGATCCGCTACGCCAATCTGCGCGGCGAGGCGCCGCTGGCGGCGGCGGTGAAGGATCTGCTCGCGAAGGTGCCGGCCGACGAGATGTCGAAGTCGGTGGCGGAGGCGACGGAGCTGGTGGCGGCGAAGGAGTACAAGAAGGCGGCGGGCCTGCTGCGAGCGGCGGCGGCGAGCACGTCGCCGAGCGCGGCGCGGGCGAAGGAGCTGCTGGGCGAGCTGGACAAGAGCGTCGGCGAGCCGCGGCTGGCGGAAGCGAAGAAGCTGGCCGAGGAGAAGAAGTACGCGGAGGCGATGGAGGCGCTGCGCGCGCTGGCGGCGGACCTGGAGGGCTGCCCGTCGGCCGCCGCGGCGAAGGCCGAGATGGTGCGGCTGGCGGGGCTGCCGGAAGTGAAGGAGCTGCAGGCGAAGGAGAAGGCGGGGGAGCGGGCGGGCGAGATGCTGGCGCGGGCCAAGGAGCGGGAGGCGCAGAAGGCCGTGGCGGGGGCCTATGGGCTCGACGAGACCTTGGCGAAGGAATTCGGGGACACGCAGGCCGGCAAGGACGCGGCGGCGCGGCTGGCGGAGATGGCGAAGGACCCGGCGCTGATGGCGGGGGTGGAGGCGGAACGCGCGAAGGCGGAGTGCGAGGGATGGCTGCGTCAGGCGGAGAACTTCGCGAAAAACAAAATGTCGGACAAGGCGCGCGAGCTGCTGAAGAAGGTGATGGAGAAGTATCCGGACACGGAGTATGCGAAGCGGGCGAAGGAGAAGCTGTCGGCGCTGAAGTAGCGGGCGAGGTCCCCGCTGCGGCCGCCAGGCGTTCGCCGTAGGTAGGTGCGAGACGCGCCGCGGCGGTCGCAGGCCGGCGCGGGGTCGGCGACACCTGCGGCGGGCGCCCGGAAAGCGCGGACCGACGTGGGCGGTCTGCCGTGCCCGCGGACCACAGGCATCACGGCTTGCTTGTAGGGGCGCCCCTTGTGGGCGCCCTGGCGTGGCCGGCCGCTGCCGATCCGAGTCGGCCAATGCGCAGCAGGGCGGGCATCCCCTTCGCCTCCGTGCTTCGGGGGACGGGCCGCGCCGCGCCTGAGTCGGAGGCCACGCCACGCCGTGTAGGAACTCTCCGACGTGGTCGTCCGGCCTCGGCGCCCGACCCGGGGTTCCCCGGCTCCGGCGACTCCGGATCCTCCCGCTCTCGCACTTCCGCGCGTTGCCCCCTCACCGCGCCGCCCCGGACGTGGCGGAGCGTTGCGCGTCCGCCCCCGTTCTGGCACAATGGGGCGGTCGCAACCGGGGCTGGCCGTGCCACCCCGGGGCGGACACAGGGGTCCGCCCCTACGCAAGTCCCGGCCGGACGTAGGGGCGGACCCCGGTGGCCGCCCCGCCGGGTCGCCGATTCCGCTGGGCCGCCGGCTCTTGCGCCACCCTCACAATGCAGCGAATGCCCGGTGGCCTGTTCGGCGTCGGAGGCTGAGGATGACCCCACAGGAACTTGAGGAGCGGGTCCGGCTCGGCGAGGATGCGCGCACCGAATTCAAGGTGGAGAGCGCGCACCCTGACGCCCTTGCCGTGGTGATGGTCTCCTTCGCGAATTCCGAAGGCGGCGTCCTCCTCCTCGGCGTGGCGGACGACCGCGCCCTGAAGGGGGTCGCCGACCCGGACGCGCAGTGTCTCCGCATCGATGAGATTCGCCGCAACAACGTCGAACCGCCGCTGTCGAACGTGACCGTGGAGAAGCACCTGCTCCAAGGAGTGTGCATCCTGGCCGTGCACATTCCGCGCGGCGTACAGCGTCCCCACCGGACCAACAAGGGCGTGTACTACGTTCGCAGCATCGCCGGACATCGGATCGCGACGCGCCAGGAGCTGCTCGAACTGTATCAGTCGGCGAACTCGCTGCTCCCCGATGAAATGCCTGCCGAAGACGCGCGCCTCGCGGACCTCGATCTCCCCTACTTGATCCAGACGCGCCCGGAGCTGCGGGGCCTCGAGGGTCCGAACCGGTCGGCGGACCTGGCGCGTGCGTTGGCCAACATCAAGGTGATGGCGGACGCGGAGCACCCGACGCTGGGTGGACTCCTGTGCTACGGGCGGGAACCGGAGCGCCTGCGGCCCTACGCCCGCGTCACCGCGATCCGCCATTCGGGTGTGACGATCACCGAGGCGCACCTGGATCGCCAGGAAATCGGCGGCCAGCTCGAACGACAGATCCGCGGGGCGCAAGATTTCGTACGACGTCACCTCCCCGGAACCCCGGCCGGCGCGGCCCACTCCATTTATCCACCGCCGCTGGAGGCGATCGACCAGGCCTTGGTGAACGCGGTCGCGCACCGGGACTACTTTGCCCAGGCGCAGGTCCGCCTCTTCCTCTTCGACGACCGGGTCGAAGTGATCAGCCCCGGTCGCCTGCTGAATCACGTGACGGTGGAACAGATGCGGGACGGGTGCCACGTGGTGAGGAACCCGCTCATCTTCCAGCATCTCTCCCGCGTCCAGCTCGCGACTGACGCCGGGCGCGGCGTGCCCACGATGTTTGAGGTGATGCGCGGACGCAGCCTGCCCGAACCTGAGATCCGGCCCACGGGACTGGACCTGCGCGTGACCTTTCGGCTGCACGGAGCACGACCGTGACCGCCAAGACGATTCGCGCCGCGCTGCTCAAGTTCGACGTCGTGGACTCGACGCGCCTCGCGCCCGCCGCCCTGCCGCCGGCACGGGACGCCGTCGAATACGCCTGCACGGGCTATCAGGTGGAGGCCGGATTTCCGCGCTGGGAGGGGGACGGGGGATCCGCCTATTTCCTGGGCGAGGACGCGCCGCAGCGGGCGGTGGCGGCGGCGCTGGACGCGGTCGAGCGCGTGCGGCTGATCCCGGGATTCCAGGTTGCGCTCCGAACGGCGGTCGGCATCGGGGAAGTTCCCGAAGGCGCGGACCTGACCCGCACCTCCCCGCCCGATTTCAACTTGGCGGGGCACATGGTGTACGGGGACGTTTGCCCGGCGGGAGGGGTCTGCCTCACGGAGGACGCGTATTTCTTGATGCTGGGCACGGATCGGGCAACGGCCGAGCGCTTCGCCTACCTCGGCAGAACCACGGGCGACGGCGCGGCGACCTTCGCCCACCCCCCCGGGCACCAGCCGAGCAAGCCAGGTGGTCTGCGCCCGGCGAGCGAAGACAGCTACCGGGCGGCGCTCAGCCTGCGCGCGTACTATGGCCGGCCGCCGTTCTCGTTGCTCCGGTTCTATGCGCTGCCGCAGTTCAACTTCCTCGGCGCGCTCGACCTGCTGAGCGTATTCACTCCGCTCTTCGTCCGCGCGCATCGACGCGGGGGGGTACTCGATGCGGAGCTAGAGGATGCGAGCCCGGAAGCCGGAGAGGGCAGTCAGACTGCCGGCGCGGGCATGCCGGACCTCGCAGCGACGCCGGTGTTGACGTGGACCAGCCGCGAATTCCGACACCTCCGCATGCGGAGCGAGGCCCCTGCGGAGCCCTTTGCGGCCACGTTCGGACGGCAGCGCGTGTTGGTCCTGCTCGGGGACCCGGGCGCGGGGAAATCGACCCTGCTCCGCTATCTGGCCCTCGCGACCGCCGGCGGGCGGGAGGTCACGCGCGCGCGCCTCGGCGTCGCCGAGCGACTGCTGCCGCTGTACGCGACCGCCGCGTCCCTGCGCCAAGTGCGGCGAGAGCATCCGGAGGATCCGCCCGCGCAGAGCTTCGCGCGACTCCTCGCGCCCGCAATCGACCAACCTATCGACCGCCTCGCCGCGGCGATTCGCGAGGCGGCGGAAGCGGGCGAGGCGCTGTTCCTGGTGGACGGTCTGGACGAAATGCCCGAAGCGGCGGACCGGCTCGCCGCCGCTCAGCAGATCGAAGATCTCGCCGGGGCGTGGCCCGCGTGCCGACTGGTGGTGAGCAGCCGTCAGGTCGGCTACCCCGGCCTCGCCCTGCCCGGAATCGAGGAGGTTGTTCTCCAGTCGTTGACGACGGAGCAGACGCAATCCCTGGCGCGAGCGTTCTACGTGGAGTTCTACCGCGCCCAGAAGTACGCGGACGAGCCCGCACGACGCCAGGGAAGCACCCGAGGCGACGAGCTGGCCCGGGTGCTGGCGGATCGGCCGGCGCTCGGGGCCTTCGCGGGCAACCCCCTACTCCTGTCCCTCGCGGCACTGGTCCACGTCCAGCTCGGTGAGCTTCCGCGTTACCGCGTGAAACTCTACGATGTCGCGACCGAAACCCTGGTATCGGCCTGGGCCAAGGCCCGTCGTACCGTCAACGAGGCGGCCCCCGTTCGTGCCGTGGACTACGACGCGGAGGGGCGCCTGGTCTTGCCTGGACTCGCGCTGTACCTGCACGAGAACTGCCCGGGCGGGCTGATCGCCGAGCCGGACTTGATTCGGGAAGTCGCCCGGCGACTTCCGGCCGGCGGGGGGGCGAACACGCTTGGAGATGCGACACGCGCGCGCGACTTCCTACGGCGACTCGCGAATGCCGGTTCGCTGCTGGTGGAGCGCGGCGCCGGGCGCTGGGGCTTCCTCCACCAGACCTTCCAGGAGTATCTGGTCGCAAAGTGCCTGGCGGCCGAGGATCGCCACCTGGAAGTGATCGGTGCGAGACTGTACCATCCCCGGTGGCAGGAGGTGATCCAGTTTGTCGCGGGCGAGCTGGGCGTAGTGCAGGGACGAAGCCGGGCGACCGCGGAGTTCGTGCGGGCGATTCTGGCCGACCGAACCGACTGGCGGGCCACGGATCTGCAGGCGAATGTCCTGCTCGCGGCCCGTTGCCTGGCTGACACGGTCTGCGCCGACGCTCCCCTGGAGGGAGTGGTGGTCGCAGCGCTCACGTCGATGCTCGACAATCCACGCGCCGCGTGGACGCCCGTTGAGCGGACGCTGCGACATCTTCGCCACACCCCGCTAGGGGATGCGGTAGCCACCCGACGGGCGACGGGTGATCCGATCGAGCGAGCGCGAGAACTGGGCGCGCTGGGAAGGTGCGACCTGGTGACGCCGGCGCTGATCGCAATCCTCCGCGAGGGCAAGGACGGGGAGGCGCGTGCCCGGGCCGTAGAAGCGCTGGGGTTGATTCGTGCCCACGAGGCCGTCCCCGACCTCCTCCGAACGCTGCGCGAGGACAGCAGCAGAGCCGCGCGTCGCAGTGCCGCCGATGCTCTGGGCGAACTCGGCGCCCGCGAGGCCATTCCCGACCTCCTGCGCGCGCTCCGCGAGGACCAGGATGGGTGGACTCGTGGTAGTGCGGCTCGGGCGCTGGCGGGCTTGTGCGCCCTTGAGGTAGTACCCGACCTCCTCCGAACGCTCCGCGAGGACACGCACGGGATTGCGCTTGGGGGCGCCGCAGTAGCCCTCGGTAGACTGAACGGCCCGGAGGCCGTCACGCACCTTCTCCAAACACTCCGGGGGGACAAGGAAGGGTGGGCGCGTGGCTGGGCCGGTATGAGTTTGGCCCAGCTCCGCGTCCCCGAAGCGGTCCCGGCGCTCCTCGCGATGTTGCGCAAGGACAAGGACGAGTGGGCGCGTAGCTGGGCCGCAACGGCCCTGGGGATTCTTGCGATCCGCGAGGCCACCGCCGATCTCGTGCGGACGGTGCGCCAGGATGCGAGCGGGTGGACGCGCGGCCATGCCGCACTCGCCCTGGGCGAACTGGGCGCTCAGGAGGCCATCCCCGACCTCCTCCGCAACCTGGGCGAGGACAACCACGTCAAGGCGCGCGAGCGTACCGCGGCCGCCCTAGGGGCGCTGGGCGCCCGCGAGGCCATCGAGCCCCTCCTCAAGAGCCTGCGATCGGACCGCGACCCCACGGTAGCTCGCGCCGCGGCCGAGGCGCTTTGGCAAATCGGGCAGATCCCGGAGCAGGACCCGGAGCAACGATAGTCTCCTTCGGACCAGAGCGAACTCCACACATGACACGCTCCTACGACTCGTACTTGAGCCAGGCCGCCATGGCGCGCGGGTATCTCACCCGCGAGCAGGTGATCGCGTTGCTGGCTCTCCAGGCGGAACACCATCCGCCGCGCCCGCTCGCCGACCTGCTGCGCGCGCAGGGCCACCTTACCGCCGAGCAGCTCGCGCAGCTCGCGACCGACGTAGTCGTGCTCCAGGGCGCGGCCGGCTCCCCCGCCAGTGCCCCTGCCAACACGCCTGTCACCCTCACCCCCCGTGGCGCCGCCGCACGCGACGCCGGGACGCTCGTCGAGCCGCCCTCCCGCCCCGCCTCGCACCCCGGCTCCTCCGCCAACCGCCCCACCGCGCCGCGCCCCGCCGCGAGCGACGCCGGCACCCTCGTCGAGCCGCCCTCTCCCCCCTCCTCGGTCCCCGGCTCCGCGCGCCCCCCCCGCGCTGCGGCCCCCTCCCACGCCGCACCGGTCCGCGGCACCGCGGACCGATCCCCCTCCCCCGCCGCAGCG
>JACRIP010000447.1 GCA_016220045.1 Planctomycetota bacterium | reverse complement strand
GGCGGGGCGGCGCATGGCCGGGTTCCGCGTCGGTCTCGCCGCGCTCGCCTTCTCCCTCTTCAGCAAGGCCCTGGTCTTCCACGAGATCATGCCGCTCAAGGAGAGCGTGGCGGTGGCCTGCGAGGACGCCGCGCTCTGTGCCCTGCTCCTGGCCGCCGGACGCGCCCGCTTCCTGGCCGCCGGCGGGTTCGCGCTCGGCCTCGGCGCGCTCGCCCGCGGCAACCTCCGGCTCCTCCTGCCCATCGCCGCGTGCTGCGCGCGCTCCTGGAAGGGCGCCGCCTGCGTGCTCGCGGGCGGCCTGCTGGCCTTCGCGCCGGCCATGCTCCGCAACGCCCTCGTGGACGAGTTCGCCGTCAGCACGGCCCAGTTCGGGCAGAACCTGTATATCGGGAACAACCCCGAGAACACGACCGGCCGCTACGTGCGCCCGTCCTTCGTGCCGGTCTCCCTGGTCGAGCAGGAGGAGGCCGGGTTCCGCCGGGAGGCGGAGCGGCGGCTGGGCCGCACGCTCAGCCGCGCCGAAATCGACGCCTACTGGCGCGATGAGGCGCTGCGCTACATCGCCGACCACCCCCTGACCTTCGCGCGCACGGTCGCCAAGCGCTTCCTGCTCCTCGTCAATCGCCGCGAGCTCGAGGATGAGTACGATGTCCATTACTTCGAGGAGTTTACTCCGGTTTTCGCCTGGCTGCTCCCCGCCGGGCTGCTCTTTCCGCTGGCCGGCGTGGGCCTCGGCCTTTCGTGGAAACGCTACCCCGTCCTGACCGCGCTCCTCGCCGCCTACGCGGCGTCGCTCCTGCCCTTCTTCATTTTCGCGCGCTACCGCCTGCCCGTGCTGCCGTGCGTCTGCCTCTTCGCGGCGCTCGGTCTCGCCGAGCTGGGCGCCCTCGTGCGTCCGGGCGCCGGCGCGCGGCGCCGCGGCGGCGCGGCCGCGCTCCTCGCCGGGTCGATCCTCCTCGTCAACGCGCCGATCGAGCGCCTGCTGGACGTGGGTTTCTTCGAAACCTCCAACTCCCACGGCAACCTGGGCCTGCTCCTGCTCCAGCAGGGAAACCCCCGAGAGGCGCTGCGCGAACTGGAGCGCGCCTTCGCCATCCAGCCCCGGATGACGACGCGGGGGAAGGTCGTGCACGGCGCGGCGATCGCCTGTCTCCAGCTCGGCGAGGTCCTGCGGGCCGAGACCTACCTCAAGCGCGCGATCGAGGTCGCACCGCAGGATCACCGGCCCTGCCTGGACCTGGGGCTCCTCTATCTGAAGGCCGGCGAACCCGCGCGCGCGGTGGCGTGCTATCGGTTGGCGGCGGCGCGGGCGCCGCACGAGACCGCGCCGCGGCAGCGGCTGGCGCAGGCCTGCGTGGCGAATGAGCAGCCGGAGGAGGCGCTCCAGGTCTGGACCGAGGCCGGGGTCGCATTTCCGCAGTCGATCCTCTTCCGGCTGGAGCGGATGCGCCTCCTGGAACGTCTGGGCCGCGCACTCGCGGCCCAGGCGGCGGCGCTGGAGGTCCTGGAGCTGGACCCCGGCAACGCGGAAGCCGTAGCCGCCGCGGAACGGTTGCGATCGCAGTAGCGACGGCGCGCGCACCCAGCCGTTCGCCCCCCATCTTTTTGTTGACGGTCCATCGACCCCTGCTAGAATGCTCGCCGCTTTGACGCGAGCTCGGCCACGGTAGATCCCGGGGGGGCGCGGGATGACCGGCCGGGCACGGAAGCGCCGACCGCGCGCGCGGTTTCCCTCGCGGGAGCCCCCATGGACCTCACCAGCGTCGCCTCCGCCCTCCCGTGGATCCCCCTACTCCCGTTCCTCGGCTTCCTCATCAACGGCTGCTGCGGCACCCGCATCTCCCGTCGCGCGGCCGGCTGGATCGCCTGCCTCGGCCCGCTCGGCGCCTTCCTCATCGCCTACCTCGGGCTGCTCGCCCTCGCCCAGGAACAGAGCCCCCGCGCCTTCCTCGAATGCTCCCTCGGCGACTGGATCTCCGTCGGCGACCTCGTGGTCCGTGCCGGCCTCCGCCTCGACCGCCTCTCGGTCGTCATGGCGCTCGTCGTGACCGGCGTCGGCTCCCTCATCCACGTCTACTCCGTGGGCTACATGTCCCACGATAAGGGGTTCACCCGGTACTTCGCCTACCTCAACCTCTTCCTCTCGATGATGTGCATCCTCGTCCTCGCCGACAACCTCGTGCTGATGTTCGTCGGCTGGGAGGGCGTGGGTCTGTGCTCCTACCTGCTGATCGGTTTCTGGTACGAAGATCCCGCCAAGGCCTCCGCCGGCAAGAAGGCGTTCATCGTCAACCGCATCGGCGACTTCGGGTTCATCCTCGGCATCTTCCTGATCTTCGTCACCTGCGGGACGGTCGACTTCGCGGAACTCTTCCGCTGGCTCGCTTCCGCGCGCGAGGGGCTGCCCGCGGGCGTTGCCTTCGCCGCGACCATGCTCCTCTTCCTGGGCGCGACCGGCAAGTCCGCGCAGATCCCGCTCTACGTCTGGCTGCCGGACGCGATGGCCGGCCCCACGCCGGTCAGCGCGCTGATCCATGCCGCGACCATGGTCACCGCCGGGGTCTACATGGTCGCCCGGCTCTCCTTCCTCTTCGTTCTCGCGCCGACGACGCTGCTCGTGATCGCCGCCGTCGGCGGGCTCACCGCCCTCGTCGCGGGCTTCTACGCCCTCACGCAGAACGACATCAAGAAGGTCCTCGCCTACTCCACCATCAGCCAGCTCGGCTACATGTTCCTCGGCGCCGGGGCCGCGGCCTTCGGCGCCTCCATCTTCCACCTCTTCACCCACGCCTTCTTCAAGGCCCTCCTCTTCCTCGGGGCCGGCGCCGTGATCCACGCGCTTCACGACGAACAGGACCTGCGCCGCATGGGCGGGCTGGGAAAGAAGCTCCCCCTGACCTGCGCGGCCATGGTGGTCGGATCGCTGGCGCTGGCGGGCATTCCGCCCTTCGCCGGCTTCTTCAGCAAGGACCTGATCCTGCTCTCGCTGCTCGAAGCCGCCCACCGCACGGGCCAGCCCGTCTGGTACCTGCTCTGGGCGATGGGGCTGGTCGGCGCCCTGCTCACGGCCTTCTACAGCATGCGCCTGATCGCGATGGCCTTCCTCGGCGCGCCCCGCGGCGACGCCGAGGCCCACGAGGCGGCCGAGGATCCGCCGGTCTCCATGGGCGCGCCGCTCATCGCCCTCATCTTCTGCTCCGCCCTGGTCGGCCTCTTCTCCTGGCCCAAGCTCTTCGGCGGCTTCGAGCGCTTCATCCACTACCTCGACTGGGTGACCGCGCAGGTCCCCGCCGCCCCCGGCGAGCTCGGCCACGGCGTCGAATGGCTCAACCTCTGCGCGTCGGTCGGCATGGGAGTGGCCGGCATGGCCGCCGCGTACTTCCTCTATGTGGTCGCCCCGGCCCGCCCCCGCGAACTCGTGCGCGCCTCCCCGGCCCTCGGCCGCCTCTACGAACTCTCCCTGAACAAGCTCTACGTGGACGAGTACTACGACCGCTGGATCGTCAAGCCGCTGCAGGCCGCGGCCAACTACGCGTGGGAGATCTTCGACGTCCTGATCGTGGACGGGTTCGTCAACGGCGTCGCCGCCTGGGTGCTCGACTTGGCCGCCTCCGCGCGCAAGCTCCAGACCGGCGTCGTCTCCTACTACGCCATCTCCCTCCTGCTCGGCGGCATCGCCCTGCTCGGCTATTTCGTCCTCTGGGTCTAAAGTAGATACCTTATGAGCTTCCCGCTCCTCTCGATCGTCGTCTTCCTGCCCGCCGCCGGCGGGCTCCTGCTCCTGCTTCTCCGCAAGGAGAATGAGGGCGAGGCGCGCGCCCTCTCCTTCCTGATCTCGCTCGTGACGTTCGTCGCCTCCCTCCCGCTCTTCTTCGGGTTCGACAACTCCAGCGCCGCGCTGCAGTTCGCCGAGACCCGCCCCTGGGTGCCCGCGCTCGGCATCCAGTACAAGATCGGCGTGGACGGCATCAGCCTCATGCTGATCCTCTTGACCACCTTCCTCACGCCGATTGCGATCCTGAGCGCGTGGAAGGCGGTCGAGGACCGCGTCAAGGCCTACTACGCCGCGCTGCTCTTCCTCGAGACCGGGATGCTCGGCGTCTTCGTCGCCATGGACCTGGTGCTCTTCTACGTCTTCTGGGAGGCGATGCTGATCCCGATGTACCTGCTCATCGGGATCTGGGGCGGGCCGCGGCGCATCTACGCGGCCATGAAGTTCTTCGTCTACACGATGGTCGGCAGCCTGTTCATGTTCCTGGCCATCCTCTACCTCTACATGGCGGTGCCGGCCCACACCTTCGACGTGGAAGTGCTCGCGCGCACGCTCTCGAATGCGGAGACCCGGCTGGCGTTCGGCGCGCAGATGGCGCTCTTCCTGGCCTTCGGGCTCTCCTTCGCCATCAAGGTGCCGATGTGGCCGCTGCACACGTGGCTGCCCGATGCGCACGTCGAGGCGCCGACGGCCGGCAGCGTGATCCTGGCGGGCGTGCTGCTGAAGATGGGCACGTACGGCTTCCTGCGTTTCGCCATCCCGTTCTTCCCCGAGGCGAGCCGCGCGGCGATGCCGGTGATCTCGATCCTCGCGGTGGTCGGCATCCTCTACGGCGCGCTGATGGCCATGGCCCAGGAGGATATCAAGAAGCTGATCGCCTACTCCAGCGTCAGCCACCTGGGCTACGTCATGCTCGGGATCTTCGCCTTCAATGCGCACGGCATCCAGGGCGGGCTCTACCAGATGCTGAACCACGGCCTCTCGACCGGGGCGCTCTTCCTCCTGGTCGGCGCGATCTACGAGCGCACGCACACGCGCGACGTGAACGCCTACGGCGGGTTCGCGAAGCTGGTCCCGGTCTACGCGGTATGCCTGATGATCGTCACGCTGTCGTCGATCGGCCTGCCGGGCCTGAACGGGTTCGTGGGCGAGTTCCTGATCCTGGCGGGGGCCTTCAAGGCGGACAAGCTGTACGCGGTGCTCGCGACCGGCGGCGTGGTGCTGGGCGCGGTCTACATGCTCGGGCTCTACCAGAAGATGATGCTGGGGCCGCTACGCGGCGCCGCGGCGAGCGCGGCGGCGGGCGCTCCCGCGCCGGCGCACGGCGCGGAGGTCGCCGCCGCGACACCCGGCGCCGAACCGGCGGCGGGAGCGCATGCCGCGCCGATCGCCGACCTGACGGCCCGCGAGCTTTGCTACCTGGTCCCGGTCATTGCGATGTGCTTTGTGCTCGGGCTCTTCCCGAACCTGTTCCTGCGGACGATGGACGCGAGCGTCCAGTTGCTCCTGAGCCGGCTCTAGGCCTCCCCCCGACGAGAGACACTCATGCCCGATATCGGCAGCGCCGAACTGCGCGTGCTCCTGCCCGTCCTGGCCCCGCTGCTGGGGGCGCTGGCGGTGCTCCTGACCGATCCCTACCTGGACAAGGGCCGGCCGAAGCTCCCGCTCGTGTACATCGCGCTCGGCAGCCTGATGGCCGCCTGGGCGGCGCTCGGCTTCCTGTGGGGCGACCGGGTGGTCGCCTGGTCCGGCGCGCTGGCCGCCGATCGCTTCGGACTCTATCTCGGGTTCGCCATCGCCACCGCCGCGGGCCTGACCGTGCTCTCCTCGGCCGGTTACGCGCGCAAGATGGGCGTGGACTGCGGCGAGTACTACTCGCTGCTCCTGCTGGCCACGGCGGGCATGCTGCTCCTGGCCATGGCGAACGACCTCCTGATGGTCTTCCTGGGCATCGAGACCATGTCGATCGCGGTGTACTGCCTGGCGGGCATTACCCGGGAGCGGCCGCGCTCGGTCGAAGCGGCCATGAAGTACTTCCTGCTCGGCGCTTTCGCCACCGGATTCCTCCTCTACGGGATCGCACTGATCTACGGGGCGACCGGCGAGGTCCGGCTGGAGCGGATCGCGCACCACGCGGCGAATCGTCCGCTCCTGCTGGCGGGGCTGGGCTTCCTGCTGGTCGGTTTCGGCTTCAAGGTCGGCGCGGTGCCCTTCCACATGTGGGCGCCCGACGCCTACGAGGGCGCGCCCGCCGCGGTCACGGGGTTCATGGCGGCGGGGGTGAAGGCGGCGGGCTTCGCGGCCTTCCTGCGCGTCCTCCTCACCGCGTTCGGCGGGGAAGCCGCGGCCGCGGCGTGGGCGCCGGCATTGTGGATGCTCGCGGCGCTCTCGATGATCGTCGGGACCCTGTCGGCCCTGGCGCAGACCAACCTGAAGCGCATGCTGGCCTGGTCCAGCGTCGCGCATACGGGATACGCCCTGGTCGGGGTCGTGGGGGGCGGCGGGGTCGCGGGCAACGGCAGCGCCGCGGTCCTCTTCTACGTGCTCACCTACTCGGTCATGACCCTCGGCCCTTTCCTCGTGATCGCGCTGCTCTCCCGCGCCGGGGAGGAATTCGAGCAGATCGACGACCTCGCCGGGCTCGCGCGCCGCCGGCCGGTCGCCGCCGCCGCCCTGTCGCTCTTCCTGCTCTCGCTCGCCGGCATCCCTCCGACCGCGGGCTTCATGGGCAAGCTCTTCGTCTTCCGCGCCGCGATCGACAGCGGCTGGCTCGGCCTCGGCGTCATCGGGATTCTCGCCACCCTGGTGTCGGTGTACTACTACCTGCGGCCGATCGTCCTGATGTACATGCGCGAGCCGCGCGCGGAATTCAACGCCTCCGAACCCACCGATTGGGCGTCGCACTTCGCCATCGGCGTGGCGGCGCTCGCCCTCCTTCTGCTCGGGGTCCTCCCCAGCGACGCCATTGCCGCCTCCCTGGAGTCCGTGCGCGGCTTGTGGTAGCCGGCCCTCCCTCTGGCCACGCGCCCCCCGCCGCGGTAGAATGCCCTGCAGGTTGGGCAGCAGGGCGGGCGGCCGAGAGAGGTGCGGGTGATGAGTTCTTCGCCGACCACACCAGGACCGGGCTCCGGAAGTCCAGCCGCTGCGGCGCCGCGGCCGGCACCGTCCGCGCCCGGTGCGGAAACCATCGTGGACGCAGGGGTGACCGGGTCCGCCCCGCCGGCGACGGACGCGACCCTGGTGCGCGCGCCGGGTTCGGTCCCCCTTCCCGCCCCTTCGGTCCCCCTGCCCGGCGCCCCGGCGCTCGTCGCCGCGACCCTGCCCGGCTCGGTTTCTGATACGGGCGTAACTGTAGTTCGTGACCCGGGTGGCGCGGGACCGGTGGCGCGGGACGCGGCCGGGCTCCCCGGCGGGCTGCGCACGATCGGGCCCTACGAGCTGCTCGCGCCCCTCGGGGAAGGGGGCATGGGAGTGGTCTACCGCGCGCGCCAGCCGGAGCTCGACCGCCAGGTTGCGCTCAAGGTCATGCGGGCGCGCGGCGGGGAGGACGAGGCCTCGATCCACCGCTTCATTCGCGAGGCGCAGGCGGCCGCGCGCCTCCATCACCCGGGGATTCTCCCGATCTTCGACGTCGGCCGCGCCGGGGCGCTCCACTACTACTCGATGGAGCTGGTGGACGGCGAGACGCTCGAGGACTTGGCGGCGCGCGAGCGGCCGACGCCGCGCCGCGCCCTCGAAATCGTCGGCCAGGTCGCCCGCGCCCTCGCCCACGCGCACGCCCAGGGCGTCATCCATCGCGACGTCAAGCCCCAGAACATCCTGATGGCGCGCGACGGCCGGGCGCTGGTGGCGGACTTCGGCCTGGCCAAGGACCTGAGCCGCGAGTCGGTCCTCACCCAGGAGGGCACGACCCTCGGCACGCCCGCGTACATGGCGCCGGAACAGGCGCTCGGCAAGCTCGGCCAGATCGACGGCAAGAGCGACGTGTACAGCCTCGGCGCGGTCCTCTATCGCCTGCTCACCGGCGCGCCGCCCTTTACGGGGAAGACCCCCTTCGAGGTGGTGAATGCGGTCCTGACGGCCACTGCGCGCCCGGTGCGGCAGGTGGCGCCCGGGGTGAGCGGGGACATCGAGACCGTCTGCATGAAGTGCCTGGAGAAGGAGCCGGCGCGGCGCTACGCGACCGCGGAAGCGCTGGCCGACGACATCGGGCGTTTCCTGGAGGGACAGCCGATCGCGGCGCGGCCCCCGTCGCTCGCGGGGCGGCTGGCGCGCAACGCCCGGCGCACGCTCTGGCCCACGCTCGGCGCGGCGTCGCTGGTGGTGGCGGCCGCGGTGCTGATCGTCGGCCGGCACGCCGCCGACCTGCGGCAGCAGGAACAGGCCGCGACCGACCGCGCACGTCTCGAACGCGACAAGACCGCGGCGCGCGAACGGCTGGAGCGCGCGAATCGATCCTACCAGGCGGCGCTCGGCGCGCTGGCCGCCGGGGAGGCGGAGCCGCCCGACGCCTGGCCCGCATTCCTCGAGCGCGCCGCCGGACACCTGGACACGGCGCTCGGGGAACATCCCGGCCACCGCGAAGCCCGTCTGCGCCGCGCCGAGATCCGGGAGCAGCAGGGGGAGTATGGCCGCGGGGCGGCCGACCTGGACGCGCTGCTCGCCACCGCGCCCGACGACCCCGAGGTCCTCTACCGCTTCCAGGTCCTCGGCGATCGCCTGTGCGGGGACGAAGCGGGAGCGCGTTTCCGCGGCGTCGTGGAGCGAAGCCAGGCGTGCCGCAGCCGGCTGCTCGGGCTGGGCGCGGGCGATTGGACGGAGCGCGGGCGCGCCCGTCTCGAGCTGGCCGAGGGCCGCTTCGGCAATGCGTCCATGGGCGCCGAACGGCTGCTCGCCCGACTGACCGCGCGCGGCGAAAGCGATGCCGACCTGCTTGAGGTCCAGACCCTGGCCGACTTCAACGGCCTGCGCGCGAACTACTCCCAGCTCCTGCCGCGCGCGCTCAAGCTCACGGCGCTCCGCCCACGGCGCGCCGAGGGGTACCGCCTGGCAGGCTTGATCCTCGACAGTGTCGATCGCGAGGAGGAGTCCTTCCGCGCGGTCGCGACCGCTCTTGCCCTCCAGCCCTCTCGTCCGCGCCCCGCCCTGCAGCTCGTGGCCTACGCCTACCTCCACCTGCCCGGGGACGGCACAAGGGAGGCGGGCCTCGGGAAAATACTGGAGGAGATCACGCGCCGCTTTCCGGATGAGGCCTCCGGCTGGCGCTGGCTGGCCAAATTCTACCGCGACCTCAATCGTCCGGCAGACCAGGAGCGCGCCCTCGCGCGGGCGGCCGAAGTCGCGCCCGGCGATCTCGCGGTGATCGCGGAGTCTCTGGCGGCGATCTACAAACGCGACGGCGCCGAGGCCGCGCGCCGCTACCTGGAGGCCGCGCGCGCGGGCGGCTCCTTCGAAGAGCATGTCGCCGCCTCGGGCGGGGCCTGCCTGAATTCACTGATGGACGCTCTGACGGACTGCAAAGAGGGGCGCACGGCGGAGGAGATCCTCGTGGCGTGCCGCGCCCGTTTCCCGCAGGACTGGGCGCTCGCGGCCGAGTTCGGCGGCCTGCGCTTCGAGCAGCGTCGCCACCTGGAGGCGATCGCCTTCTTCGACGAGGCCCTGGCGGCGAACCCCACCTACACCGGCCTGCGCTTCAAGCGCGCGCGCAGCTTCATGCGGATGGGCAAGTACGACAAGGCGCGGATCGATCTCAAGGTGTGCGTGAAAGAGTCTCCGGCCAATCACAATTACCGATTCCGCTACGGCATCGTGCGCGGCATGCTCGGCGATCCCAAGGGCGCGCTCGGGGAGTTCACCGAGGCGCTCTATGCCACGCCGCTTCCGCATCTCGAGCGCGCGATGCACGAATGGGCCAAGGGCAACTTCGTGCTCGGCGACAAGCTACAGGATGATCCGGAGAAGCTGGCGGCCGGTCCGGACCCGGACCAGCAGCTCGCCGACTCGGTGGTCAAGCCGCTGCTCCCCCTCCTGATTCGCGGCATGATCCAGAAGGGCCGGGAGGCGCTCGTGGCCGGCGACCTGGACCGCGCCGAGCGCAGCCTGACCATCGCCTGCCTCGCACCGGGCGCGGAAGCGGCCGCCTACGTCGAACTGGCGCGGGTGTACGCGCGCCGTCACGAGGAGATGGCCGCCATCCTCGCGCTCGAGTCGGCGGCCGCGCAGGGCTACTCGCGGCTCGGCGAGCTGGCTCGGGACCCGGCGTTCGCGGAGGTCTTCGTGATCCCGCGGGGTCGCCGCCTCCTGCCGCCGCCGGCGGGCGCTCCCCCTGAGCCGACCGGCGCCGCTGGAGCGGCGGGCCAACCCGGCACGCCCGGCGCCGGCAACGCAGACCCGCCCACGCCGCGCTGACGCGCCGTGGCACGCGACTCGCTCTGCGAACGGATGACCACGGATTCCCGTACCCACCATGGAATGAATGGCCTCGCCGACCTCGTTCACGAATTCAGCGAGGACGGCCTGTCCACTTTTCGAGAGCTTCGGCCATGAATACTCACCAGCGGCGCGACGGGATGAAGGGCATGGTCCTGCGCCAGGCGGCATTGCTCGGCGGCATCGGACTGGGCGTGGTGGTCGCCGGCGGGCTCGGCGTGCATCTGGCTTCGCGCGGCGGCGGGGAGTACCGGGAGGCGCTGGTGCGCGCCGAGCGTCTGGCCGCGGCCGGCGACCGCAGCGGCGCCATCCAGGAATTCCGCAAGGCGATCCTGAGCGCGCCGGACGATACGCAGGCGCGCGCGGCCGCGCAGCGGCTGCGGACGCTGGAGGAGGACGTGGTCGCGCCGCCGGTCGCGCAGGCGAGCGGTCTGACCCCGGCGAACACCTCAGGGACCCCCGCGGCGTCGGCCGCCCTGGCCGAGCGCGCGAAAGCGGACCCGACCGGCGCCCCGGGAGCCGCGACGACAAGCGCTCCGGCGGCCGCCGAGACCGGGACGGAGGCGCCGCCGCCGGAACCGGGTTCACCGGCGACGCCGGCCGGCGTCGTGAGCGTGCCGGCGGTTGCCGGGCCGGCTGCGACCGCGTCGCTGGAGTATGTCGATCGGATGGACGAGGGCGAGGCGCTGGCGCGCCAGGAACGCTGGGACGCCGCGCTGGAAGCCTGGGAACGCGCACGGGCGCTCGCGGCCTCGGAGGGCGAGCGCAGCAAGGCTGAGGCCCAGCTCCAGCGCGCGCGCGCGGCGCGGGCGGCCGCGTCCCCGCGCGGGCCGAGCGGAGCTGCCGCCCCGGCGGGACCCGCCCCGGCCCTGACCGGCGCCGGCCGGGTCGCCGCGCCGCC
>JACRIP010000460.1 GCA_016220045.1 Planctomycetota bacterium | reverse complement strand
GACGGCGTGCCGTGAGGCGTGGGACGTGATTCTCATGGGGCGTGAGACGCCATTCTCACTACAGGCGGGACGCGACAGGAACGGCCTCGGCCTCGTTTCCGTCGTCTCTGTGTCTCTGTGCCTCTGTGGTTTCGTCGGTTGGCCGTAACTGCCTGCAGCCCTTTTCTGTTGACAGCCGGCCCGCGTCCGAGTAGATGGGCCGCACGTTCTTTGATCCTTGGACGGCGCGATCGCCCCTGCCGGCGGTCGCGTCTCGTTGCAGGCGCCGGGAAACGGGGTGTAATTCCCCTGCGGACCCGCCGCTGTGACCGGTGACGACGGCCGTCGCGATCCACTGGACTTTTCGTCCGGGAAGGAGACGGCCCGAGGACTGAGCCGGAAGTCAGAAGACCGACCTGCGACGCTTCACGCCACGATCTCCGCGGAATGAGAGAGTGAAGCATGCGCCACGCCCCCCGTGCCGGGGCGGGGGTCGGTCTGTCCGTCCCCCCCCCTCGCCCCGCCCCCAGCCCCTGCCGCCCCACCGCGCGCCGACCCGCGCCGGCGCCGATCCTGCCGACCTCGCCGGATTTTCCCGACCCCCGTCAAATTTCAGCGGGCGCCGATTGTCTATCCTGCGTCGGCACCCTGCTTCACGGGACGTCGTCATGGACGACCGCAACCTCGAAAACCTGCTGCACTCCCTGCGACCCGTCCCACCGGGCCCGGAGGTCGAGTCGGCGGTGCGCCACGCCGCCGAACGCGCCTGCGCCGTCCGGCTCCTGCGGCGCCGCAGCTCGTTCCACCAGGCCCAGGCCTTCCTCTTCGCCCTGGGCAGCACGGCCGCCATCTACCTGGTCTTCCTGAGTCCGTGGCCGCTCGCGCACCAGCTCTTCCACTCCGTGCGCCACGCGACGGGCATCCTGCCCTGCCACTAGCCCGCACCCCTCCGGACGCCGCACCGCCGCGCTCCTGAGTCCGCGTCCGCGGGCCAGACTCATCCCCTCCGACCCGGAGCCGACGTGCTCGGATGGTCTCTCTCCGCCCGAATTCTCCCCTGCGATAGAGGATGGCCGCATGCGCCGTTTTGCTTTGACCCTCCTCCTGGCCCTGGCCGCCGCCGGCGCCGCCTGGGCGCAGGAACCGACCCCGGACGAACTGAAAAAAGAGAATGCCGAATTGAAGCGCCAGCTCGAGGCGCTGAAACAGAAGCTGGCGGAGCAGGAGGCCGCGCCGCCCGCCCCCGCCGTCGTTCCCGCGGCCGCGCCCCCCGCGACCACATCAGGTAAAACACCGACTGCTGAAGCCGCCCCGGCGGCCGCGAAGGCCGGGCGCGCGGCCGGCGACCGCAAAGCGGACGAACCGGCGGGCCGCACGCTCGGCGAGGTCGTCGTCACCGCCACCCGCGCCGAGGCCGACCTGCGCACCATCGGTTCGAGCATCAGCGTGGTCAGCGGCCGTGAGCTGAGAGAGCAGCAGACCTACGAGGCGATCGAGCCCCTGCGCGGCGTGCCCGGCATGATGATCCGGCGCACCGGCACGCGCGGCGACGCCGTTATCGCCACCACCCGCGGCCTGACCAACGTCCACACCCAGTTCCAGATGGAGGGCTTCGAGCTCAACAACGACGGCGGCGTCATGGTCGCCCTCGACAGCCTCGCCACCGACGCGGTCGGCGGCATCGAAGTCCTGCGCGGACCCCAGAGCGGCCTCTACGGCAGCGCCGCCTCGGGCGGCGTCGTCAACTTCCGCCTGCGCCGCGGCGAAGGGCCGGCCCGCGTCCGCACCTCCATGGAATACGGGACCTTCAATACCCACCGCGAGAAGGTGGATCTTCAGGGCGGCGACGCGCAGTTCGGCTACTCCCTCGCCGCCAGCCGCCTCGAGCAGTCCGACGGCCAGTTCGACGACGAGGATTACGAAGCGCTCGGCGTCACCGGCCGCTTCGACTACGCGCTCTCCGAGCGCACGCGCGTGATGACGGTGATTCACGCCAATTCCGACGACCAGGAGGTCGTCACCGGCTTCCCCGGACCCCGCTACAATGGGGAGTTCGACCAGGACGCCCACCGCGACCGCGACCTCCTCATGCTCGGCCTCGACATCGGCCACCGGATCACGGACTGGTGGGACGCGCACGTCCAGTTCTCGCGCTTCACCAACGCCGACAACGGCTTCGACGGCCCGGACGCCGATCCCTTCGGCGACTTTCAGTCCGAGACCGAGTACGCCCGCGGCAAGGTCCACGTCCAGAACCGCTTCTACACCTGCAAGGCGAATACGGTAACCGCCGGAGTCGAATTCAAGTTCGAGGAGCAGGAGCAGATCTCCGTTTCCGACTTCCCCGCGCCCGACACCGCCTCCACCCTGCAAGCGGACCGCGGCACCTGGGCCTTCTACCTGCAGGACGAGCTCAACCTCTGGGATGCGGTCTACCTGACCGGCGCGCTGCGCCGCGACGACCTCGACGCCTCCGGTGAAGCCTGGACCTACCGACTGGCCGGCGCCGGCTGGATCGACCGGACGAAAACCAAGATCCGCGCGAGCATCGGCAAGGGCGTGGTCGAGCCGCAGTTCTTCCAGCTCTTCACGCCGTTGCAGGGGAATCCCTCCCTGTCGCCGGAGGTCAATCGCGGCTGGGACGCGGGCTTCGACCAGTACCTGCTCGACGACCGCCTGCGTCTCTCCGCCACCTACTTCCACAACCGGCTGGCAAACGCGATCCGGTTCCGTGTGACCGATCCCTTTCTGTTCACCGGCACGTTCGAGAACGCGGGCAAGGTCTTCATCCAGGGCGCGGAGCTGGAGGCGGAGTACGACATCGCCCGCGACCTCGTGCTGAAGAACGACGCCCTTGCGCTGCGCGCCGCCTACACCTGGACCGATCAGGAGATCGTGGAGGTCATCGACGATACCAACCCGAGCTTCAAGCTGGGTTCGTCACAGCTCGACATCCCGCGCGGCACGGCGCATTTCAACGTCAACTACGGCGTGGCCGAGCAGTGGGGCCTGAACGTCGACGTGAACTACTTCGGCACGCGCAAGGTCCGTTCTTTTGTTTTCGGGCGGCCGGACCGGGAGGTGGCGGACGAGTACACGAAGGTGGACATCGCGGCCTTCTGGTCGATCCCGTGGATCAAGGGGCTGCGGGCGATCGCGCGCGGGGAGAACGTAACGCACGAGAATTACGACGAGAGCGAGGGGTTCCCCGCGCCCAAGGCGAACTTCCTGGCGGGCCTGGAGTACGAGATCCGCTGGTAGGGACCCGCCGGTGCCGCGGGCGCCGCAGGCATGCGCCGGTCGCAGGGTGGGCTCGAGAGCTCCCTGCGACCGGCGTTGGCGGCCATGCACCCGGAGCGCGCGGGTGCATGGGCGGTATTGCGGCTCGACCGTACCATCCGCATGCATCGAAAGCACGGCCTCCGTCGTCCTCGGCTCTCGTTCT
>JACRIP010000052.1 GCA_016220045.1 Planctomycetota bacterium | reverse complement strand
GGCGGCGCGGCGGCGGCGCGAATCTCCCTTCCGTTGCGGCGCGGGGTCGGGTAGACTTCGGGGGTTCACCGACCCGTTCTCAGGCCTACTGCGCGGAGCGTCGGACATGCCGGAAGTCGGAGCTGCCACGCCGGTCGATCGGGTGCTGCCGCAGCCGGGGCTTTTGTTGACGCGGGGGATTCTGTACCTCGTGCTCTTGGCGCTGGCGACGTTCGGGGGCTGGGCCGCCTATGCGAAAGTGGACGTGATCGTGAGTGCGGAGGGCCGGCTGGTGCCGGAGCGGGGGGCGGTGGGGCTCTCGATGGCGCAGCCGGGGCTCCTGGTCGAGGTCTACGTGGAGGTGGGGGCGCGGGTGAAGGCGGGGGAGCCGCTCCTGCGCATCGACGCCTTCCAGGAGGAGGCGGACGTGGCGCGCCTGCGCCGCGAGCTGGAGGCGGCGCGTCTACAGGAATCAACCTACCGGGACTCGGCGGCGGCGTTGCGCCGCGCGCTCGTCGAGGACCAGCGGGACTTCGATCTCCAGGCGAGCGTGCTCGTGAGCCTGAAGTCGGACCTGGAGGATGCCAAGCGCCTGGCGACGAGCGGCGTGCTTTCCGCGCAGGAATTGCGCCGGCAGGAGCGCGACGTCGTGGGGGTCGAGGCGCGGATGGCGGGATTGCGCGCCAACCTGCGGCGCTCCGAGCTGGATGCCGAGCGCGACAGCCGGCTGGCGGACATCCAGGCGGCGACGGTGGCGACACGCGAGGCCGACCTGGCGCGCGCCCAGACCGTGCGTCAGCGTACGGTACTCACCTCGCCGAAGGACGGGACCATCGCTTCGATCGCGTACACGCGTCCGGGGCGTTACCTCGGTCCGTCGGAGCCGGCGGTGACGCTCCTGCCGGACGGCGAGCCGCTCGGCGCGGAGATCCGCATCCCGAACGCCTCGATGCGGCGGGTGCGCGAGGGTCTGCCGGTGCGGCTGCGCATGGCCGCGTTTCCCGCGGAAGAGTACGGCGTGCTGAGCGGCGAGATCACGCGCATCGAGCCGGACGTGGACCAGGTCGGCTCGTACCGCGCGCGCGTGCACCTGACCGACCTGGTGCTGCACGGACCGCGCGGGACGGAGGCGATGCGCCCGGGCCTGCAGGCGGCGGCGGAAATCCTGGTCGATCGGCGCACCGTCCTGGAGGTGCTGCTCGACCCCTACCGCAAACTCAAGGGTGGATGGACGATCTCGGAGTAGGATGCGCTCGATGTCGAACCTTACGCGCGAGGATCTCGCCCAGCGACTGGCCGAGGCCGATCGCGCGCGGCAGGTGCTGCGCCGCGCCACGCTGGAATGGCGCGCCATCGGCGACCGCATCCTGGTTCAGCGCCTTCAGGAAGGCAAGGATGCCCCACGACCTCACCGACCCGACGACGGTCGCGCTGCTGGCGGCTGAGGCCTTCACCGCGCGGAGCATTCGGTATGCCCTCTACGGCGGCCTTGCGCTCGCCGCGTACGGAGAGCCACGGGAAACGCGGGATGCGGACCTTGCCGTCTTCCGGGACGCGGTCCCCGGGGCCCAGGCGGCGCTCGAGGCCCTTGGACTGACGACCGCTTGCAACTTCACCGACGTCCGCTTCGGCGGGCTGCAGATCTCGCGCTTCGCCGTGCTCGGGGGGGCGAACGCCGCCGGCGTCAATGTGATCGACCTCGTGGTTCCCCGCAGCGATCGCTACGCTGCAGGGGTCCTTGACCGCGCCCTGCGCGCACCCCTGCGTGGGGTGGAGATTGCCCTCGTCTCCCCTGAGGACTTCCTCCTGCTGAAAGTGCTCTCCACGCGGGAGCGGGATCTCGAGGACGCCGCCACGGTCCTGCGCCGAATGGGCGCCGTCCTGGATCGCGGGTTCCTGGAGCGCGAGGCCGCCACGCTCGCCACCGAGCTCCCGGACGCGTCGGTGGCGGCTCGCTTCGCGGCTCTCCAGCAGCACCGCACGTAGCACTGCAACGCCAATCGCGATCGGACACGCAGGGTCGCCAGGCCGAGGAATGCTGCTTGCAAGACCCGCCCGTTCGTAGTTCCGCCTGAATAGGCTGTCGTAAGAGGCAGCGATTCGTGGCCCTTCGGTGCAGGCCTTCCGGCCTGCGCCGCGAGGTCTCCGGTGTCGAAGTCTCGTGGGGCGGGTCCGATCCCCAGAACGAGGCGTTTCCGCCCGATTCGACCTTTTACGACACCCGCTGAGGGCGGAACTACAAGCGCGCCGCATGGCCGATCTTCGGTGCTTGGCACCTCGGACGGCCCGTCTGCCTGGGGCGGCGATCAGCGTTGTAGTGGTAGAGGTCCGATTCTCCCGCCCCCACGCCCTACGCCATGAACTCCATCCCGTGCCGGTCCACCTCCGCCGCCACCGCCTCCCGGAACAGCCGCTCGCCGATCTCCGTCCGCAGGTCGTCGTCCAGTTCCGCTTCGGTGCGCGCGATCAGCCGGTAGACCTCGTGCGTCTCCTCCTCGGTCTCGCGCGGCCCGACCAGTTCCCCCGGCGCCGCCGCGAACAGCGCCGCCGCGATTTCCTCCGGCGTCTCCCGTCGGGTCATCTCCTGAACCTCCCCCGCCTCCGGCTCGATCTCCCCCTCCCACACCGCCAGCTTGAACTCCCGCGCCTTGCCTTCGGTATCGAAGGAGAAGACCTCGACCTCGGCGTGCGCGTAGTCGTGACGGTGGGCGCGAAACTCGGCCTCCACCACGGCGTCCGACGCCACCTGACGCCGAAAGGCCTCGATCACGCAGTCCTCGCGCACCCACTCGTCAACCGCCTCGGCCGTCAGCCGGTGCATTTTCAGCCAGGCCGCGACCTCCTCGGACTCGAAGAGGTTGCGCGCCGAGTAGAAGGCCGCCCGCGCGTCGTCGAACTCTTCGGGGCCGAACTCCAGCCCCTCCGCGCGCGCGCGCGCCACGGCCGCCGTCCGCTCCGCGATCGCCGTCACCAAGGCCGCCCCGCTCGGGTCGAGTTTCAGCGCCAGCAGGACCGCCGCGTCGGAGATCGCGGTCGGGCCGCAGCGCAGCCAGTCGGTGGACACGATTCGCTCCTGCGTGGTGGTCAGTGGTCAGTGGACGGTGGACAGTGGACGGTGGACGGTGGACGGTGAACGGTGGACGGTGGACGGTGGACGGTCTGATTCTGGACCCACATCGAGTCGATGACGAGACTTCCGGTGGGCCCGAAGGGCCGTAATGCATGAGCCCAGCGCTTCGCCCTGGGCTGTTTCATGCCGGCCCTGCGAGCCCCCCGCTATCGCCACGGGGTCGGTGGACGACACCCATCATGACGCCTCGCGCGGCAACCGTCAACTGCCATTGGCTAACCGTCCACCGTCCACTGACCACCGTCCACCGACCACCGTCCACCGACCACCGACCACCGTCCACCGCTACTCGCGTAGCGCCAGCTTGGCGCTTGAGCGCACCGCCGCGCTCTTGTCCGAGCCCGCGGCCCGGTAGAGCGCGTCGCGCGCGTCCTGCCCGCCGATCCCCCCCAGCGCCCACGCCGCCGTGCTGCGCACGTCCTCCGGCAAACCCCCGAAGAACCCCAGCGTCGGCGCCCGCTGCATCACCTCCACCAGCGCCGGCACCGCGCTCGTGTCGCCCAGCTTGCCGATCGTCAGGCACAGCGTCTTCTGAAACTCCGCGTCCTTCGCGCCCTTCAAGAGCCCCACCAGCGTCGGCGACAGCTCCGCCAGGCGCAGTTCGCCGACCCAGGGAATTACCGTATGCAGCACGGCGCGGTCCTCGTCCTTCAGGGCGCGCAAGAGCACGCGCACCGCCGCCCCGCGCTCCAGCCGCCGCAACAGCTCAACCACCCCCGCCCGCACCTCGCCCTCCGGGTGCCGCAGCGCCGCCAGGATCGTCCCGCCCGGATCGGCCGACAGCAGGTCGTACACCTCCAGCAGCCGCACACAGTCGGACTTCGAGGCGAACGGGCTGATCTCCTTCTGCACCTCGGACTCGGCCTGCGGATTCGCGCTGCGCAACACCGTCGCCGCCGCCCGCCGCGCCGCCAGGTCCGCCCCGCTCTTCACGAACGCCAGCAGCTTCGGAAAGGTGGTCGCGCCCAGCGCCAGGAGCGACTGCCGCGCCAGGTTCTGCTGCGTCGGGTCCGGATCGACCAGCCGCCCGACCAGCAACTCGACCAGCGGCGATTGCGCCAGCCGGCGCACCGCCTCGGCCCCGCGCAGCGAACGCAGACCCGTGCCCGTCTTGTCCAGCTTCGTCCCTTCGCCCGGGCGCGGCACTTCCCAGAGCAGCCGGGCGATCGGCCCCAGGTCGTTTCGCTCCACGTAAAACCGTACCGTCTCCTCGGTCAGCTCCAGCAGCAGGGCCGTCACCGCTTCGGTGCGCTCGACCGAGAGCCGGAGCGTGAGCGGCTCCACCAGCGCCGCCAGCAGATCCTGGCGCGCCGCCGGGAGCGACGCCAGGAGCGACTTGAGCAGGCCCGCGGTGCGGGTGCGCGCGCCGTCGTCGGCCGCGGACAGGCCATCGAGGATTTTCCCGAGCACGCGATGGAACGCGTCCCACGCCTGCGCGCCCGAGAACTGCTGCAGCGAACCGCTGACGTCCAGCATCACCGCCGCCAGCGAGGGCGCGCCCGGCCCGCCGCGAATGTACCCCTCGGCCAGCGACAGCGAGGCCGTCGTCTGCGACGCGCGCAGACGCATGGTCTCGGTGCGGTGCAGCGGGATCTCGCGCGGCGGGGGAGGGGGCGCGGGCGGGGGCGGGGCCGCGAACGGGGGCGCCGGCGTCGCGGTAAACCCGTGCGCCCGCGCCGGCGTCGCCGCGAACGGAGCCGGGGTCGTCACGCCCGGTCGCGGCGCCGGCGTCGCAAACGCGCCCCCGCCCGCGCTCGGACCGCCCGCCGGGCCACCCCCGCTCCCGGGCGCGCCCAGCGG